>CAMJGB010000196.1 GCA_946405115.1 uncultured Clostridia bacterium
ATGGAGATAATAGTCTGCGAACCACTCCTTGATCACGTACTGCTTGTAACCGCAGCAGATAACAAAATCGTTGAATCCGTATGAAGAATAGTACTTCATGATATGCCAAAGGATCGGCATACCGCATATCTCAACCATCGGCTTGGGCCTATAAACACTCTCTTCGGAAATTCTTGTTCCGAATCCGCCCGCAAGCAAAACTACCTTCATGGACAGTCCTCCGCACATAGTTATTCATTATAATAATACTATAAGGGAGCTTTTTAGTCTTTAAGATAGTTGTGGCACTCTTTTACAAAATTATTAAAATCGGCAGCATTCTTATATATGCTGTTTATCCTCACGTTAGGCGTATATCTCTCATTATCGATAAGAGTCTGGTAATCCGCACCCGTACTCCTTATATCTTCGACGAGGGCCGCCCTTAACTCAGGTCGGTACATAATATCGAGAAGTCTGGAGTTTATGCCGAGCATCAGCTCTTCGGAGCCTTCCTTGATCCTCATGGACGCCGTTGATCTTACATCCTCAGACGAGAATGCGAGATAAATGTTATATACGCCGTCCTCGATGAGGAACTTGCCCAGATCATCGCTGAATGATCCTATGTCACTAATATCAAACTCGAGGGTAAGATGCTTGCTCTCCCCTGCTTCAAGATAGAACTTGCCGAACGCCTTTAATTCCTTAACCGGCTTTCTCTGGTAAGATACCGGATCTCCGACATAAAGCTGAACGACCTGGGCTCCTGCCCTGTCGCCTGTGTTGGTAAGTGTGAATCCGACCGTAACCTTGTCATCGAGTCCATACTCGCTCTTATCAAGCGTCATGTCCGTTATGTCGAATGTCGTATAGGAAAGACCGAAGCCGAACGGGAACATGGGCTTAACCTTTCTTATCTCATATCCCCTGTAACCTACGAATATTCCTTCGCCGTAGTTACATGTAAATCCGTCCGGATAGTTTAAGAACGCAGGAGTATCCTCGTATCTTTCAGGGAATGTGACCGTTAATCTTCCCGAAGGATTAACCTTGCCGCTCATGATGTCATAAAGCGCAGTCGCGCCTTCCATTCCGGGATAGTAGATAAGGAATACCGCATCCACGTCATCGATGAACTCACTAAGCTCGACAGGGCCCGGAACATTCAATACCAGAACAACCTTACGGCTCTCATCATCGATAAGTCCTCTTATGACTCTTACATACTCATCGGGGATCTTAAGATCATCTCTGTCCGTACCCTCGGCAGACGGCATGGAAATAACAACCACTGCCACATCGCCGTCCTTGTTCTCACCGAACACTTCCTTAAGTGAATGAGCTCTGTCGGTAATTACCTGGGCACTTCCGCTTCCGTAGATTCGAAGCTCGGGACTTCCGTAAAGGGCAACCCTTCTCATATCCTCAAGAGGGAAAAGATCATCCTTATTCTTAAGCATGATGATGCCTTCAGCATTAGCATCGTAGCAGGCCTTTCTTCCTGTCTCCTCATATTCCTCATATGAGATCGGGAAAGCCTTATCAGAGCAGTTGTACTTCATTGTAAGATCAATGACTCTGCCCGCCGCCTTATCGAATTCTTCACGGCTTAATCTTCCGTCGTTAAGAGCATTCAAGATCTCATCTTCCTTGTTCCAAGGTCCGGGCATGAGAAGATCAATACCTGATTCAACCGAGTCACCTGAATCGCCTACGCATGCGCCCCAGTCGGTCATGCAAAGGCCTTCAAATCCCCAACGCTCTCTTAATACATCTCTTAAGAGCCACTTATTCTCAGTACAGTGTGCTCCGTTGATCTTCGGATACGAAGCCATAACGGTTGCCGTTCCGGCCTTTATGCATTTCTCGAACGCAGGAAGATACATCTCCTCAAGCGCTCTTTGTGATATATGCTGGTCGATTCCGGATCTGTTGATCTCAAGATTATTAGCCGCGAAGTGCTTAACGTCTGCAGCCACTCCCTGCGACTCAACGCCCTTAACCATCTCGCGTCCCAGAATTCCTCCTACGAGCGGATCCTCGGAATATCCTTCGAAGAATCTTCCGTTCCTCGGTTCCCTCAACAGATTGACATTAGGTGTTCCGAGAAGACATGAGATCTTATACATCAAAGCCTCAAGTCCCAAAGCTTTACCATTGTCGAATACGACCTTGGGATTCCAAGTGGAGCCCAATAAGATTCCAGGAGGATAACAGCCCGGATGCGGCTCGAATCCGCCGGTATATTCAGTCATCTTCTTGAACAGTTCTTCTCTTAATATCTTCTCTTCATCCGTAAGGTTGCCGAGTTTATAGAAGTTATGAATGACGTGGTCAAGCTGTTCTCTGGTGTACCCTTCCTTAACGACCTCGTCGACGAAGATATCGTTAAACAGCTGCTCGAAGTTCATTCCCGTACCGCCGTCCAGGAACTGCATTCGTCTGATTCCGTATTCACTTATCTCTCTAGTGGAAAAAAATCCGGCACCGCATATAAGCGATGCCTTCTGTTCATCAGTTAATTTATCAAGAATTTCCTTAGTAGTCATAGTGATCACCGCCGCGATTAATCGTTAATGCAATGATAACACCTGCGGGGGTTTCAATCTATATCTCCCGATAGCCCCATTCGGTAGACCAAAAGTCTTCAAAAATAATCTATCCGTCAATTCTTGGTCTACATTTTATCGTTTTACGAATAAAAGTAGACCACAATGCTACCAAACACCCCCAAATGGTAACATCATGGTCTACACAAAGGCCCAATTGTTACTAAACAATCAAACCATAATAGCGAATTTAAGTGTGCACTGAACGGCAACCTGGCCGTCAACTGTCGCAACAGCCTCGCCGACCCCCATAGGTCCTCTGACCTGAGTGATCTTTGTCTCGAATCTGATCGTATCGCCCGGAACAACCTGTCTTCTGAACTTACACTTGTCGATTCCTGCGAATACAGCAATCTTACCCTTGAACTCTTCCTGTGAAAGGATTGCTACAGCACCAGTCTGAGCTAAAGCCTCTACCATGAGTACGCCCGGCATGATTGGATACTCGGGGAAGTGTCCTCTGAAGAATGACTCATCGTAAGTTACGTTCTTATAAGCGATGCAGTATTCACCCGGTACATAATCCTCAACCTTGTCGATGAGAAGGAAGGGATGACGATGAGGGATGATCTCCATGATCTGCTGTGTGTTAAGTGAATTTGCCATGTCGGTATTCTCCTTTATGAATTACTCAGCGTACTTCTTGAGAAGCAGTGTAGCGTTGTGTCCGCCGAAGCCCAATGAGTTGCTCATTGCATAGTTGATCTCACGAGTCTTGGGAGCGCCGATTGTGTAATCGAGATCACACTCTTCGTCGGGCTCTGTAAGACCGGATGTTACGTGGATGAATGAATCGAGGATGGACTTAACGCATACGATGAACTCAACTCCGCCTGCGCCTCCGAGGAGGTGTCCGATCATGGACTTAGTGGAATTGATTGATACGTTCTTAGCAGCATCTCCGAATGCATACTTGATAGCGCGTGTCTCGAACAAGTCGTTGTGATGTGTGGATGTACCGTGAGCGTTGATGTACTCAACCTGGTCGGGCGTAATACCTGCTTCATTCATAGCAGCCTTCATAGCCTCGCCTGCACCGGAACCGTCCTCTGCGGGTGATGTGATATGGAATGCATCGTTTGTAGCACCGTAGCCTACAACCTCTGCATAGATGTGAGCTCCTCTTGCCTTAGCGTGCTCGAGCTCCTCGAGAACTACGACACCGGCACCCTCACCGATTACGAATCCGTCTCTGTTCTTGTCGAACGGTCTGGAGCATGTATCAGGATCTGTGTTTGTAGAAAGAGCTGTCATGTTTGTGAAGCCCTGTACACCGAGAGGACAGATAGCAGCCTCAGCACCGCCGCAG
>CAMJGB010000197.1 GCA_946405115.1 uncultured Clostridia bacterium
AAAAAACCGCCGCATGGGTTTGCGGCGGCTGGAGGTAAAGTGCATTCCGGATATTCGGGTGACCGGAAAACAATATTATGAAAGAACGGGTTATTATGAGGCTGTCTTAGCTGCGCCTTCGGCACTTGCCTTCTTGGCAGCCTTTGCCTTCTTATCCTTCTTCTGCTTGGAGAGGATATCGAAAACAACTGCGGCGAGAAGTACGATTCCCTTTGCGATCTTGATCCAGTCCTGGTCGATGGACATCAGTGACATGCCCTGGTTGATAACACCGATCATGGTAGCACCGATTACCATTCCCATTACTGTACCTGAACCGCCGTATGCGGAAACGCCGCCGACGATACAAGCTGCGATCGCGTCCATCTCGAAGTTCTGGCCTGCATAGGAGTTAGCCGCACCGAATCTTGTTGTAACGAGGAGAGAAGCAAGAACGGTGAGGAGCGCCATGTTGAGGTAAGCGCAGAACATAACGAGCTTGTTGTTGATACCGGAAAGTCTTGATGTCTCTGCGTTGCCGCCGACTGTCATGAAGTGACGTCCGATAGTTGTCTTTTCTGTGATGATGCCGTATACGATGAGAACTGCGATGATCCAGAGGAGAACTACAGGGATACCGCCGTCCTGTGCGAGCTGTACAGCGAGGATTGCGATGACTGCAACTTCGAGGATGCTCTTCAATACGGTGAACCACATGGGATCTGCCTGATAACCCTTTTTGACCTTCTTTGCACGGCCGTAGAAGTTAAGGAATACAACAACTGCTGCGCCGATTGCACCGAAGACTATGCAAGGGATGTTGAGCTGGCCCCAAGGTGTCTCGAAGATCTTACCGGAGAAGATCCTGGTGAAAGATGCCGGGAAGTTGGAGATAGCGCTTGTATCAGAAACTGTGATGAGGATCTGTGTGCCGAGGCCTCTGAATGCGAGGTAGCCGGCAAGAGTTGCGATCCACGGCGGGATTCTGAGGTAAGCGATGAGGTAGCCTAAGATTGCACCGTATAAGAGTCCTGCTCCTATAACAATGATGAGTGTAAGAGGTGTGTTAACGTGCTGGATTACTGAGAAGACACCTGCGATAGCACCTACGAAGCAGACGAAGGATCCGACTGAAAGGTCGATGTTACCACCTGTGAGCATACACATGAGCATGCCGGCACCGAGGACGAATACGTATGCGTTCTGGTCGATCAGGGCTGTAATGTTCGAAGGAGTGAACATGTTGCCGCCTGTCATTATTACGAAGAAAACATAGATAACGAAAAGTGCTATAGTCATTACGTTCTTTTTGAGAACATTTCCAATGCTGAAATTATTCATGCCTTAGCACCTCCCTTCTCTGTTGTTTCTGCTGCTGCAGTCTTCTTAGAGCCCTTTCTTCTCATCTGCATGATTACGTCGAAAAGAACTGCCAATACAAGTACGATACCCTTAACTACT
The DNA here is from genome assembly GCA_946405115.1 of uncultured Clostridia bacterium. Taxonomy (GTDB): domain Bacteria; phylum Bacillota; class Clostridia; order Saccharofermentanales; family Saccharofermentanaceae; genus Saccharofermentans. The sequence continues at coordinate 1,441 of CAMJGB010000197.1, forward strand.
GTCTGATAGTTCGGAGGAGTATTAGCAACGACCATGCCCTGGTTGATGATACCCATCAGGGCAGCACCGATGATAACGCCGCCGATAGAACCTGTTCCGCCGTATGCTGAAGCACCGCCGATGAAGCAGGCTGCGATAGCGTCCATCTCGTAACCCATACCGTAGTTAGGTGATGAACCCTTAAGTCTTGCAATATTGAGGATTCCTGCGAAGCCTGCAAGGAGACCCATGAGTGTGTAAGCACTGAACATAACCATCTTTGTGTTGATACCGGAAAGTCTTGTAGCCTTTTCGTTACCACCGACAGCGTAGAGGTTACGGCCGAGTGTTGTCTTTGTTGTGATGTAAGCGAAGATTCCGAGTACGAGAGCGATCCAGATTAGAACTGTAGGAATGCCCTTGTAGGAAGCAAGCTTGTAAGTAAGCCATCCGATGACTGCAACAATGAGGATAGTCTTGATAACTACAGAGATAATAGAATCAACTTTGTAGCCCTTCTTGATGAGTCTTGAACGGTTAATAAATGTGTATACAGCATAACCGATTGCGATGATGGCACCTGCGACTATACATGTCTTGTTAAGATCTGATGCAGGTCCGATATTAGCTAAGAAATCCGGAACATAGCATGCATCGCCGCCACCGAAGATCTTAAGGAATGATTCATCTGTAATACTGTATGTGTAACCGCCCATGATGATGTTTGCGAGACCTCTGAAGGCGAGCCAGCCAACGAGTGTCGCGATGAAAGGCGGAACCTTAACGTAAGCGATCCAGAAACCGTGCCACATACCGATGATGAGACCCATGACGAGCATAAGTACTACAGCAAGAGGCCACGGGAGATTCTTTTCGAGGATGATAGCACCGATACCACCTGCGAGGCAGACAACTGAACCTACGGAAAGGTCGATGTTACCACCGGTGAGGATGCAGAGGAGCATACCTGTACCGAGTACGAAAACGTATGCGTTCTGTGAAATCAAATTGTTGATGTTCTGAGGGAATAATGTCTTACCGCCGGTAATGATGGAGAAGGCTATTACAACCACAACCATGGCAATAAGCATCATATATTTTCTCAGGAAGTTTAATACTTTATTTCCTTCCATACTTATGCCTCACTTCCCGACTTAACAATGCAAGCCATAATGTTTTCCTGTGTTGCTTCAGATGCAGGCATCTCGCCAACGATCTTGGCCTGGTTCATGATGTAGATCCTGTCACTCATGCCGATGACTTCAGGAAGCTCGGATGAGATCATGATTACGGATTTACCGGCTTTTGCAAGATCATTGATGATGCAGTAGATCTCGTACTTCGCACCTACGTCGATACCTCTTGTAGGTTCGTCGAGAATAAGAACATCCGGATTAGCAAACATCCACTTAGCAAGGAGGACCTTCTGCTGGTTACCACCGGAGAGGTTTCCTACGAGCTGCTCTACGGAAGGAGTCTTAGTTCTGAGTTTCTTAACGTATTCTTCAGCTACCTGGTATTCCTTATCCTTATCGATAAAGCTTCCGGAGCTGACACCTGCAAGGTTTGCAAGTGTTGTGTTTGTCTTGATCGAATTCGTAAGAACAAGTCCGTTGCCCTTACGGTCTTCAGTAACGTATGCAATACCTGCAGCGATTGCCTGCTTAGGATTCTTGAGGGTGAGCTCTTCGCCCTTAAGAGTAAGTTTTCCGGAAATGCCGATACCATAGGAGCGTCCGAAAATACTCATCGCAAGCTCTGTACGGCCTGCGCCCATGAGGCCGTAGATTCCTACGACTTCGCCTGCATGTACATTGATCGATACATCATCGCAAACTTTTCTCTCGGAGAATTCAGGATGATATACCGTCCAATGGTCAACTTCCATCATGACATCGCCGATCGGAACATCGTGACGCTTAGGGAAACGGTCGGTCATTTCACGGCCTACCATGCCCTTGATGATCCTTGTCTCGGAGATATCGTCTGTGGTAGCATCCAAAGTCTCGATCGTGGAACCGTCTCTTACGACCGTGATCTTGTCTGCAACATATGAGACTTCATTGAGCTTGTGGGAGATGATGATCATCGTCATGCCCTCGCTCTTGAGCTTCTTCATGAGATCAAGAAGTGCTTTTGAATCAGTCTCGTTAAGTGATGAAGTAGGCTCGTCCAGGATGAGGAGTCTGGCATGCTTAGCCAGAGCCTTCGCGATCTCAACGAGCTGCTGCTTACCTGTACCAATATCTTTAATAAGTGTCTTTGAGGAATCTGTAAGGCCTACCATCTCGAGGTACTTGTCTGCCTCAGCGTAGGTCTTGTTCCAGTCTATGCACCATTTGCTTCCCTGTTCATTTCCGAGGAACATATTCTCACCGATCGTCATGTAAGGAATCAGCGCGAGTTCCTGGTGGATAATAACGATTCCTTTTCTCTCGGAATCTTTGA
>CAMJGB010000198.1 GCA_946405115.1 uncultured Clostridia bacterium
GATAACGACTGCGATGAGTCGCGAAGAAGGCTTTATGAATTTGAGTCATTGTTCCCCTCCGATGATTACATCCGGATATCTAAGTCTGTGATAATAAACCTGATGAAGATAGTGCAGATAAGACCTGCGCTGAATGGAAGGTTTCTCTGTCATCTGGTAAATGGCGAGGAAGTGATCGTCTCGAGGAAATATGTGCCTGATCTTAAGGCGAGGATAAGAGGAGACCGGTCATGAAGGATAAACTCAGAAATATACTCGGAAACTTCTTTATAAGCGTAACGCTCATCAATATCGCAATGCTGGTATTGGGAAGTATTCTGATGCCGGAACAGAAGTTTGGTTACGAAGTGTTTATCTATCCGATTATCTACGGAGTCATAGGTATCATTCCCGCACTTATTACGAGGGACGGGAAGGAACTTAGCGTAAAACAGACTCTGTTAAAGAATGTCATACAAATGCTTATGACGGTTGCCCTGATACTGGCCTTTATATTCGGAGGTCATTCGGTCGACCATAAGCTCATTATGACAGCAGTGTTCGTTGCCGTCAGTGTTGTCCTTATCTATGCAGGCGTCATTGCGATCAGCTGGTTTCTGGATAAGAAGACAGCGGATATGATGACTGAGGATCTTGTAAGGTTTCAGAAAAGATCTTCTAAAAAGAGGGCGTGACGGGATTCTTAAGCCTTGTTTATAAATCAAAACAAAACCCGGTTCGAATGAACCGGGTTTATAGGTGGTGACCCCAACGAGAATCGAACTCGTGATTGCGCCTTGAGAGGGCGCCGTCTTAACCGCTTGACCATGGGGCCATCTATAAGCGAAATGTTAATGCGCAAGACGAAACGCTCGAGTATATTATCACAGCAATTTCGAAAAGGCAAGGAGTATAATTAAATTTATTAGGAGGGATAGATTATGAGCGTGCTGATGTGGACAGGTGTTCTGGTATTAAGCTTTGTTTTGCTGCTGATATTTATCATCGCATCTTCGGTAAAAAATTCCGCAATAAGGAAGAAAAAGCGTGAACACTATGCGAAGATGACCGGACGCGCGGAAGGTAAGGTTCTCTCATGGAGAATGGTGAAGACTAACGTTCGTAATACTCCCGAAGGCGAAGACTACAATCTTAAGTGCATTGTAAAATACGAGTTCGAGGCTGACGACGGCAGGATTTACAGGAATGAGGGAGAGGGATCAGGTGCTTTATGGAACAGACGTACTCAGAAGATCTGTTATAACCCTGAAGATCCCAATGATAACTGTACAAAGTATGTCTATGACGACAAGATGGGAATATCCGATGCTGTAGGCGGGATTCTGTTTTTATTGATAGCAGCGGGTCTCGTGCTGGCGGTCTATTTCTACATAAAGAGTAAAATTTGATATTTCTTAATATAAATAAGTAAGACAAATACTTTTATCTGTGGTAAACTATCCTTATTCGTGAAAAACGAACAAATATTCGACTGGTGCAGATGATGAAAGAATATAAGTATATAAGGATACACGGAGCGAGGGAGAACAACCTCAAGAATATTGATCTTGATATACCGAGAGATCAGCTCGTTGTGCTGACCGGACTTTCGGGATCGGGCAAAAGTTCCATTGCTTTCGATACGATTTATGCTGAAGGACAGAGACGTTATGTAGAGTCCCTGTCTTCTTATGCCCGCATGTTCTTAGGTCAGATGGAGAAGCCTGATGTAGACAGCATCGAAGGCCTTTCGCCTGCAATATCCATTGACCAGAAGACAACAAGCCATAACCCGAGATCAACAGTAGGGACTGTTACCGAGATATACGATTACTTAAGACTTTTGTACGCACGTGTAGGTCAGCCCGTGTGCTGGAAGTGCGGCAAACCCATTAAGTCACAGACGATAGATCAGATCGTTGATAAGCTTAAGCTTTATCCTGAAGGAACCAGACTTATCGTCATGGCACCTACAGTAAGAGGCAAGAAGGGCGAATTCGGCAAGCTTCTTGAATCTTACAGGAAGTCGGGTTACGTCCGTGCAAGAATCGACGGTTCCATGTATGACTTAGGAGAAGAGCTTGAGACATTGAAGCTTGATAAGAATATCAAGCATAAGATCGAAGTCGTAATCGACAGACTTGTTCTTAGAGATTCCAATACTACGAGACTTTACGATTCCTGTGAGGCTGCGTTGAAGCTTGCAGAAGGTCTGCTCGTAGTAGAAGCACAGGTGCTTAAGGAAGAAGATGAGAAGACGGGTGACAAGACTTATGAGATAGCAGAGGAGCTTTTCTCGCAGAATCTGTCCTGCCCGGACTGCGGAATCTCTTACGGAGAAGTTTCTCCCAGAAGCTTCTCGTTTAATAATGCTTACGGCGCATGCCCCGAGTGTTCCGGTATCGGTTCGCTCATCCGAGTTGATCCTGATCTTTGTATTAACAATCCGAAGCTTTCAATTAACGAAGGTGCGATCACTGCCGGAGGATGGAACTTCGGAGATTTAAAGAGCTGGGGCAGAGGCTTCATAGTAGCTTTGTCCGAGAAGTATAAGTTCTCGCTTGATGTTCCTTATGAGAAACTTCCGAAGAAGATAAAGGACATAATCCTCTACGGTAATGACGGAGTGAAGATGAAGATCGACACTACCAACAGCGTCTACAGAAGAGACGGCGACTATTATGCCGCCTGGGAAGGTCTTGTTCCCAGCATCATGAGAAGATACCGCGAGGCGTACGGCGAAGACGCGAAGGCTCATTACGAGCAGTACATGAGCGTTGATGAATGTCCGCTTTGTAAGGGTGCGAGACTTCGCAAGGAAAGCCTTTCGATATTTATCGACGGTGTGAACATAAGTGAGATCACAAGCCGCTCTGTTAAGGACGAGATCAAGTTCTTCTCGAGCCTTAAGTTCAGCGAGAGGAATAACACAATAGCAGCACCTATCCTTCGTGAAATCAGAGCAAGACTTCAGTTCCTGTCTGACGTAGGTCTTGAGTACATGACTTTAAGCCGTCCTGCCATGACTTTGTCAGGTGGTGAGGCGCAGAGAATAAGACTTGCTACGCAGATAGGTTCCGGACTTCAGGGAGTTCTTTATATCCTTGATGAGCCTTCGATAGGTCTTCACCAGAGAGATAACGATAAGCTTCTTAATACGCTCATTAAGCTTAGAGACCTCGGTAATTCGGTCATCGTCGTTGAGCACGATGAGGATACGATGAGAGCTGCCGACCATATTGTTGATATCGGTCCCCGTGCGGGTGTCTTAGGCGGTGAGGTAGTAGCTCAGGGTACAGCAGATGAGATCTCTAAGGTACCTGAATCCATTACGGGTCAGTACTTAAGCGGTAAGAAGTTCATCCCCGTGCCTTCGAACAGAAGACCTGTGGATCCTGATAATATGCTGAGTATCAAGGGGGCTTCGGTTAATAATCTTAAGAAGCTTAATGTTGATATTCCTCTGGGCCTGTTTACCTGCATCACAGGTGTATCCGGTTCAGGAAAGTCATCGCTTGTTAATTCCACACTAGTTCCGGTTCTTGCCCATGAGCTTAACGGAGCACGTAAGCAGAAGGTTAAGTGCGATGCCATAACAGGTTACAGTAAGCTTGATAAGCTCATCGTAATTGACCAGTCGCCTATAGGAAGGACGCCCAGAAGTAATCCTGCTACGTATATAGGCGTGTTCGACCTTATAAGGTCTTTGTATGCGAATACACCTGATGCGAAGATGAGAGGCTATAAGAACGGCCGATTCAGCTTTAACGTTAAGGGCGGACGATGCGAGGCTTGTAACGGTGACGGTGTTAATAAGATCGAGATGCACTTCCTTGCAGATGTGTACAGATCGG
>CAMJGB010000199.1 GCA_946405115.1 uncultured Clostridia bacterium
GTAATAGAGACGGTAGCTGATATCTCTGCAAGAGTAGTAGTTAACCGCGTATCGATGAAGATGAAGTCTTCAGAGATCAAGCCCATGATAGAGAAGATTAAAGAACAGGTGGCACTTTTATGAAATGCAGATTTGTAAAGGGAACAACAGAGAATCTTAAGGATGTCTGTAACGAGCTTGGCGCCAGAGGCAAGATGGACTTAGGTCCCGTCATTACCGTTGTACAGGGCGTCCTCGATAACATAAGAACAAGAGGCGATCAGGCCGTACTTGAATATACACAGAAGTTTGACCGCGCTATTCTGACTCCCGAGACCATGAAGGTTACGGAAGATGAGATCAAGAGCGCATATGCTTCACTCGAGAAGGAGGATCCCGATCTTCTCCGCGTCATGAAGAAGGCTGCAGAGAATATCAGGGTATTCCACGAGCAGCAGAAGGAAGAAGGCTTCATGATGGATACTGCGAAGGGATCCAAGATCGGTGTCCGCGTAAGACCCATCACAGTCGCAGGCGTATATGTACCTGGCGGTACGGCACCTCTGCCTTCTACTGTTCTTATGGATGTTATCCCCGCTTCCGTAGCAGGCGTTCCGAGAATCGTATTCTGCACACCGCCGAGAGCTGACGGAACTATCGCTCCGGTTATCCTTGCAGCTGCAGACATCGCAGGTGCTACTGAGATCTACAAGGTCGGAGGCGCTCAGGCTATCGCAGCAATGGCTTACGGTACTGAGACAATCCCGAGAGTTGATAAGATCTGCGGCCCCGGAAACATCTATGTTAATACAGCAAAGAGACTCGTATTCGGTCAGGTAGACATCGATATGTTCGCAGGACCTTCCGAGGTTGTCATCATCGCAGATAAGTCGAGTAACCCTGAGTTCGTTGCAGCCGACATGCTCGCACAGGCAGAGCACGATAAGCTCGCTTCTGCAATCGTTCTTGCAACGGGCGAAGACCTCGCAGGAAAGATCTGGGAAGCTGCTGACAGAAGATCCGATGCAGCTGACCGCCAGGCTCAGCTTGAAGGCTCCATGCAGAACTACTGCTCTGTCATAAGCGTAGATTCCGTTGAGACAGCGATCGCTTTCTCAGAAGAGCTTGCCCCAGAGCACCTTGAGCTCTGCGTCGAGGATCCCCAGGCAGTTCTTGAGAAGATCAACAATGCAGGTGCAGTATTCCTCGGCAACTACTCACCGGAGCCTTTGGGAGATTACTTTGCAGGACCTAACCACACGCTCCCTACGAGCGGAACGGCAAGATTCTTCTCTCCTCTTAACACAGGAGATTTCTACAAGAAGATCAGCGTGATCGACTACAACGAAGAATCTTTGAAGGAAGTATATAAGGATGTTGCGAAGTTCGCGAGAAGCGAAGGACTTACATGTCACGCGGCTTCCATTGAATCAAGATTCGAGGATATTAATGAGTAAATATTGGAACAAGAAGATAAATGAGGCAGAGCCTTATGTGGCAGGCGAGCAGCCCAAGCCCGGACAGAAGGTCATAAAGCTTAACACAAACGAGAATCCGTTCCCGCCGTCACCCATGGCAAGAGCGGTCTTAAGAAGCTTCGATATCTCCGAGCTTAGACTCTACCCTGACACGAATGCAACCGAGTTCATCGAGGCTGTCGCAGAAGTTGAGGGCGTGAAGCCCACGCAGGTATTTGCAGGAAACGGCTCCGACGAGATCCTTGCGCTTTGCTTCCAGACTTTCTTCGAGAAGGACAGCAACACGGATCTTCCCGTATTAACACCGGAGTTCTCCTATAGTTTCTATCCCGTATTCGAAAGCTTCTATGACATCAGATCCAAGAAGATTCCTTTAAGGGAAGGATTAAGGCTTGAGGCAGAGGATTATGTGGGAGTACCTAACTGCGGTATCGCGATCGCGAACCCCAATGCTCCTACTTCAAGAACGATAGGACTTGAGGACATCGAGAAGATATTAAAAGGCAACCCCGATTCCGTGGTCATCATCGATGAAGCTTATATCGAATTTGCTAAGCCGTACTTTACGGCAGTAAGCCTCATCAACGATTACCCGAATCTGTGCGTGGTAAGAACATGCTCCAAGTCTTATAGTCTCGCCGGCCTTCGCGTAGGATATGCGATCGCTTCCGAAGAACTTATCGAGGGTTTGAAGCGTGCAAGGGATTCATTCAATTCCTATCCGACTGACAGACTGGCGCAGAGGATCGCAGCAGCGTCGGTTCTTGATGTTAACTATCACAAGAAGTGCCTCGAGGAGATCATCGCTACCCGCGATTACACGAGCGAAGAATTAAGAAAGCTCGGATTCGATCTTCCCGATTCATCGGCGAATTTCATTTTCGCTAAGCCCTGCGAGGGCCTTGATGCAGAAACCTTATATAAAAATCTGCGTGCTAAGGGTATACTTGTAAGGTATTTTAAGACTGCCGGCATTAACGACAGACTCAGGATATCGATAGGCACCCGGGAGGAGATGGAGGCGTTTATCGCCGCTGTCAGCGAGGAGGTAACAAATGCCAAGAACAGCTGAGATCACAAGAACGACAAAAGAGACCGACATCAGCATCTCTATCAACCTTGACGGCAAGGGCGAGAACGAGATCGCTACGGGAATCGGATTCTTCGATCACATGTTGACTGCTTTATCAAAGCACTCTGGTATCGACATGAAGATCTCCTGCAAGGGCGACCTCGAAGTTGATGCACATCACTCTGTAGAAGATGTCGGCATCGCTTTGGGGCAGGCTGTGGCCAATGCTTTGGGCGATAAGCTCGGCATCAGACGCTACGGCGAAGCAAAGATCCCCATGGATGAAGCATTGGGCGAGGCTGTCATCGATATCTCAGGCAGACCTTTCATTGTATATAACTGCACATTCAAGGGTGACATGATGGGCCAGATGGATACGCAGCTTGTGGAGGAATTCATGAGATCTTTCGCGTATAATGCAGGAATCACACTGCACATATCCGCTCCTTACGGCACTAATGATCACCACAAGGCAGAGGCTATGTTCAAAGCTTTGGCAAGAGCTTTGAGGCAGGCAACGGAGATCGACCCCAGATTTGAAGGTCAGGTTATCTCCACAAAAGGAAGTTTATAAATCTTCGGAGGAAACACATATGCTTATTAAAGACACAGATTTTATCGATCAGCCGATACTTGCTAAGGGTAAGGTCAGAAACATCTACGATTTGGGCGACAGCCTTCTTCTTATCGTTACAGACAGAATCTCCGCATTCGACGTTGTATTCGATGAGCTTATCCCTGACAAGGGCAGAGTTCTTTCTTCAATCTCTGCTTTCTGGTTTGATTTCACTAAGGACATCATTCCTAACCACGTAATCACAACAGATGTATCCAAGTACCCCATGGGCTTTGATAAGTATAAGGAAGAGCTCGAAGGAAGATCCATGCTCGTTAAGAAGGCAGCTATGCTTCCTGCAGAGTGCATCGTAAGAGGCTACCTCGAGGGTTCCGCTTTGAAGGAGTACAAGGCTAACGGTACAGTTGGCGGCGTTAAGATGCCTGAGGGCATGGTTCAGGGCGACAAGCTCCCCGAGCCTTTGTTCACACCTTCCACTAAGGAAGAGAGCGGCCACGACATCAACATCACATACGAGCAGCTCATTGACCTGATCGGTGAGGAAGATGCAAAGGGCTTAAGAGATGCTTCCTTGGCTCTTTACAAGAAGGTATCCGAGTTCGCTCTTACAAAGGGCCTCATCCTCGCAGATACAAAGTTCGAGTTCGGTAAGATCGACGGCGTACTCACAGTATGCGACGAGATGTTCACACCTGACTCTTCAAGATTCTGGGATGCAGC
>CAMJGB010000200.1 GCA_946405115.1 uncultured Clostridia bacterium
TGATCGAGCGAACATGTGCCGTAATCGATCATGCCGAAGACCTTGGTATTCTTCCTGTTAAGGTTGCCGAAGATCTTCTCGACGCAGTCCGTGTCGGGCATGATGCTTCTGTTGTAATCGTAAGGTCTTCTCTCGTCGAGGAAACCTACCTCAATGATGTCAGTGCCGGCGTCGACAACACGCTCGAAAATCGAGACCATGTTGTCATGACCGAATTTCCAGTCATTAACGTAACCGCCGTCTCTAAGCGTACAATCAAGCAGGCTGATCTTCGTCACTTTCATCATTTCCTTTCTTTTGTCCGTAAGCCCAGAACTTGTTGAGCACGAAGTTGATCGGTACCGCTACAACAAGATTGATGAGCGGAGGTATGTACTTGTTGAGGTGGAATACGTTAACACCGACGTGTGAGATCAGGTTGGAAAGACCGAGTCCCGTGAAAGCATAAGCAAGGTAAGTCTTGATCAAAGTCTTCCACCAGACTCTCTTCTCCTTGGTCTCATCTTCCTTGAAGACGAACTTGTTGCTGAGCACGAATGCCCAGAGTACGCTTAAGAAAAATGCCACCGTATTTCCGATGTAGATATCTGTATTCGGGAACAGTCCGAAGTGACCTAATACGAACAGTGTAGCCGCATTGATAAGGTATGAGACGACCGTGTTCGTAACACCGACGAGTGCGAACTTAACGAACTGCAGGAATGCATCTGCAGCCTGTCCTTCTAGTTTTTTGCCAATGAGCTTAAGGATCAGGTTCATGCACCAGAGCACGAATCTCTCGAACCAGTTTCTCTCCTGTATTGTTTCCGTATTCTCCATCACTGATTCAGCGCTTCCTTGATAGTCTTGATCATGTAGTCGATCATCTCATCTGTCATTCCGGGATATACGCCGATCCAGAATGTGTCATTCATGATTCTGTCTGTGTTAGAAAGCTCGCCTACGATGCGGTAGCCCTCGCCTGCTTCTCTTAACTCATCGAAGCAAGGATGCTTAGTGAGGTTACCTGCGAAGAGGTTTCTTGTCTGAACGCCGTGATCTTCGATGTATCTTACGACCTTAACTCTGTCGACGCCTTCCTTGACTGTCATCATGAAGCCGAACCATGAAGGCTTGGCATTGGGAGCTGCCTCAGGAAGGATGAGCTTATCCTGGCAGTCCTTAAGGCCTTCCCAGAGTCTGTCGAAGTTGTGTCTTCTTCTTTCTACGAATGAAGGGAACTTAACGATCTGAGCGCAACCTACGGAAGCCTGAAGGTCTGTAGCCTTGAGGTTGTAACCGAAGTGTGAGTAAACATACTTGTGGTCGTAACCCTTAGGGAGAAGTCCGTACTGTCCGTCGAATCTGTGTCCGCAGAAGTTATCCATGCCGGAAGGACATACGCAGTCTCTTCCCCAGTCTCTCATGGATCTGATGCACTTATTAAGAAGCGGGTTGTTTGTGTATATAGCGCCGCCCTCACCCATTGTCATGTGGTGCGGAGGATAGAATGAAGATGTTCCGATATCACCGATGGTACCTGTGAACTTCTCCTCGCCGTCGATCGTATACTTGGAACCCAAAGCGTCGCAGTTATCCTCAACGAGCCAGAGGTTGTGCTTTGTACAGAACTCCTTAACGGCCTTAAGGTCGAACGGATTTCCTAATGTATGTGCGATCATAACAGCCTTTGTCTTATCGGACAAAGCTTCCTCAAGCTTAGTTACGTCGATGTTGTACTGAGGGATCGTTACGTCTACGAATACGGGAACTGCACCGTACTGGATAATTGGTGCAACTGTTGTAGGGAATCCTGCAGCAACCGTGATAACCTCATCGCCTCTTCTGATTCTTCTTTCCTTGAGAAGAGGGCTTGTAAGTGCCATGAAAGCACCGAGGTTAGCGGATGAACCGGAGTTAACGAGAGAACAGAACTTAACGCCCAGGTACTCTGCGAACTTCTTCTCGAACTCATCTGTGTATCTTCCTGATGTGAGCCAGAATTCGAGCGCGGAATCAACGAGATTTACCATCTCCTCATTGCCGTAAACTCTTCTTGCATAAGGGATTCTGTCTCCCTCCTCGTAAGGCTTTACTGCATGGAACTTGTCAGCATATTCCTTAACCTGCTCGAGGATCTTTGCACGCGCTTCCTGCTCATTCATTGATTCAAACATTTATCTTTATCATCCTTTCGATATGTAATCGTTGATCTGCTTATCCATGATCGCGGGGATATCTCCGCCCGCTTCATAAACTCTTGTCCACTCTACGACTCTTGCGATAGCCTCATCGATGTGCCATACGGGAGTCCAGCCGAACGTCTTCTTGAGCTTGCTTGAATCAAGCTTAAGGAAGTTCGCTTCATGGGGAGCGTTAGCTTCAGTCTTGTCGACTCTTCTTACTCCCTCCCAGTTCTTTACAAACATGTCTACGATGTCGCCTGTGCACACGCAGTCGCAGTCATCGGGTCCGACGTTATACCAGCCCTGAAGTGACTTGTCCTCATACTGTGCCTTCGCGATCATGAGGTATGCGAACACGGGCTCGAATACGTGCTGGTAAGGTCTTGTTGAGTAGGGATTTCTTACGACGATCTCCTTCGTTCCCATTGCAGCTCTTACGCAGTCCGGAATGATTCTGTCATTCGCGAAATCGCCGCCTCCGATTACGTTACCTGCTCTTGCAGTTGAGATAGCGGGAGCATCTTCAGTCATGAAGAAAGAGTTCTTGTAGCTGTGAGTTACGAGCTCGCTGCAGGACTTGGAATTCGAATAAGGATCGAATCCGTCCAAAGGCTCGTTCTCCCTGTAGCCCCATACCCACTCGTTATTCTGATATACCTTGTCGGTAGTTACGTTAAGGAAAGACTTAACATTCTTGGATGCTCTCACGCACTCAAGGATGTTAACTGTTCCCATTACGTTTGTCTCATATGTGTATCTCGGATCCTTGTAGGAATCTCTTACGATAGGCTGTGCTGCCATGTGGATGACGATCTCGGGATCCGCCTCATCGAAAGCCTTCTTCATACTCTCGAGGTCTCTTATGTCACCGATGACAGATGTCATCTTGCCCTCTAATCCTGCGAGACTGAAAAGATTCGGATCTGTAGGTGCTTCGAGCGAATATCCTGTGAGGATAGCGCCGTTAGTTACGAGGATCCTGCTCATCCAGGTTCCCTTGAAACCTGTGTGGCCTGTAAGGAAAACTCTTTTACCGTTCCAGAAACTTAAGTCCTTCACTAATCAGTCCTCCCACTTGATCCACGGAGCGTTGCCGTCTTGAATAAGCTTTTCGAGGAGGTCCTTGTCGCGCTTTGTATCCATGCACTGCCAGAATCCGTCGTGCATGAAAGCATTGAGCTGACCTTCTGCTGCGAGTCTCTCAAGAGGTGCCTTCTCGAAAGGCACATCATCGCCGTCGATATAATCTATTACCTTGGGATCGAGGACCATGAAGCCTGCATTAACAACAGTGCCGTCCTGATCATTCTTCTCTCTGAACTTGCTTACAGTGCCTGTCTCGTCGATATCAACGCAGCCGAATCTCTGGCCGACCTTGGCAACCGTGATGGTTGCAAGCTGACCCTTGCTCTGATGGAAATCGAAGAGAGCCTTTAGATCTACGTCACTTACGCCGTCACCATATGTAAGCATGAAGGGCTCATCACCGATGTAATCTCTTACTCTCTTGATACGTCCGCCTGTCATTGTGTTAAGGCCAGTATCAACAAGTGTGACCTTCCAGGGCTCAGTATGAGTCGAGTGGACGATCATCTTATTCTCGGCTGTAAAGTCGAATGTTACATCGGATGTATGGAGATAATA
>CAMJGB010000201.1 GCA_946405115.1 uncultured Clostridia bacterium
CGGCAAAAGCCTTCTCGAACTTCTCATCTTCCTGTCCTTCGATGTACCAGGAGTTTGTATATACAGTCTCGAAAGCCGCGCGAAGGTCTTTATCGAGTTCCTTCTCGAGAGGCTTGAATGTAACGAAAGGTACCTTCATATTAGTTATTGTTCTCCTTGGATCTGACGAACTTAATAAACTCGTCGTAATCTCTTATATAATCTGATTCGTCGTAAAGTTCTGAAGCGAGAACGAGAAGTACAGCGTCGGGAGTAAAATCATACATCTCTCTCCACATGTCATTCTCGATATAAAGACCCTTCGTAGGGCTGTTAAGTTCAACTTCTGCCGTCTCATATCCGTTATCAAGATGGATCTTGCAGCTGCCGTGAACGCATACGAGGATCTGCTTTAAGCATCTGTGTGCATGATGGCCTCTTACGACATCCTTGATGGTATCGTAGATGTAGTAGACACGCTTAACGGAGAAAGGAAAATCCTTATACTCCTCCAAAGCGATGAGCTGTCCTCTGTCGTCACCGTGCGGTTCAAATGAATACGTCTTGACGTCCATATCTATATCCTCAATTAAGCTTCTCTTTCTTTACTATCTTGTTGTATGTCTTCTGTATAAACAACTTCGGGAAGTGTGGGATCAGCGTCTTCTTATTGCCGGACGCGATTACCTGCCTGAAGATCTTGTCACTAAACCTTATTATATACTGTTTTCTGAAACCCGTGGTATCGGTGTCCACGATATTAACCTTGTAGGAAGTCCTATGGTTAACAAGAGCATTCTGAAGCTCGTTCTTAAACTGTTCGGGAGTAATGAGCGCTGTCTGAAGTTCCTCTCCCCTTTGTGCTCTGTAAGCCTCGTCCGTAAGAAGCTTATCCGCCTCTTCAAGAAGCGACTCGACATCATCGTACTCGACTCTCTCCTGGTCGATCAGAAGCTCCCTGTTATCGTCATAGCACTCCATGTTCTTGAGCGTAAGCGGAACCTTATGCGCATCTACCGCGAACTGCATCATGAGTCCTCCTACGGTAGGGAACGTGTTAAGGTAAACCGTAGCATGCTCCATAAGCTCGAAAAGATCCGATCTCTCCTGAATGTGGTACACCTTGCCTTGATGCTTTGCACTAAGCTTTTTAAGCTCGCTGTCATCGCCTGCTCCCGCGTAGATGAACATCAGGTCTTCGTGCTTAGCAAGAAGCCTGTCTACGATTACATAGAAGCGGTTCTCCGTGTCGCCCAAAGTCTTATAAAGTGAGCCTCCGCTGAAGATTATCTTCTTGCCCTCACCGTCGAAAGGCAGTCCCTGGAAAGGTCTGCTTCTGTGGTAAGGATAAAACGGCATTATGATCTCCTTGTACTCGGGGATCTGACGGTACTTATGTGATATGCATGCGCCGTGATTTCTGAACTCGAGATTATAGTCAAATGAATCGTGCCCGAGCCAGAAAGCATGGTCTGTAAGGTTGATCTTAAATCTCTCTGTAATGCCTTCGAATGCATAGAAAACAGAAAGAGCCGCAGCATCGTCAGGCGTCGTATAAACGAATGCCTTTGACGGCTTAAACTCATTGAATATCGCCGCGATATCCTTTACTTCCTGCTCACGGTTATCGTATGAGACATAACGCCAGATTACGTCACCGTTCTTAACGGCTTCGTGAAGCTCCGGCTGACTGTCCTTTGATTCTATCTTCGTGATGTAAACAACCTTGTATCCGAGTTCGGCCAATGCGTGCATATAGACGAGTGCCAAAGCTCTTACATCGAAGCCGAAGCTGTCGTAGTAAAGGATGGTATTCTGATCCGCATCTTCCTTGCCGAAGGACGGCTTTACCATCTTGGATGAGATATCTTTAACGAAGCCTTCAAGCTCCTCATCAACGTAGAACTGGTTATATTCCTCGAGTATGAAAGAAGCTGCAGTGATAGCATCAAGGGCCTTCCTGTAGTTTCTCTTGGCGATGGATGAAGCCGTAATCTTCTTAAGCTTCCCCACCATCTTCTCGACCATCTTTGTCGTTTCCTGCTCTGTCATTTACACCTCGAGTTTACCGAACTTACCCTTGCGGGCGTCCCTCTTTCCCATGCGCATATACTTAATCTTTTCCATCTTGTCTTCTTCTGCAAGAAGCGTCTTTATAACCATCTTGATAAGGTACTTCCTGTACTCTCCCCTTACTCTAGGATAGTGCTTCATAACATAGGTGCAGTTACGGAAGATATAGTATTTTCTTACCTTACCGTGGCCCATTGCCTCGAAGTTCTTGCCCAACACCTTACCCTTAATGGGAGCTCCGAGATTGTGCTGCATAGTGAGCTCCAGCACTCTTCTCATCTTGTATCCCTTGTCAGATGCTCGGTAGCAGAATTCTCTGTCCACCTCATCGATGAAAAGCTTCTCAAGAAAGCCTCCGATGGCGATCGACTTATCCACATCCATTATTGAACCTGATGTGATAAGCCAGTCGGGATTCTCGTTGTTTACAACGAGGTCATCGTCCTTGTCGCCTGAATTATGGATGCCTACCTGGATCACCTTGGAATCTTCGGCAAACATCGCCTTCGCTCTTTCGATATATAAAGCGAGTGTATCGTCCGTAAAATACGAATCGTCATCCATCGTAAGAAGGTATCCGCAGCCATGCTCCGATGCGGCATCAAGGCCTGCGTTAAGTGCCGCCGCAATTCCCTTATTGCCGTGCATTGAGATAATCTGAACGTTATCTCTTACATCGCGGATCTTATCGAGGATCTCCTCTGAAGGCTCATCAGAATTATCCACGGCGAAAAGCACTTCAACATGGGAAGCATAAGTACTGATGTTGCTTACAACACTCTCGTCGGGATTATAAAGAACTACACAGCCGGCAAGTCTCATTGTTCGCTCTCGGCCCTCTTAACTGCGTTTCTTACTGCCTCAAGGTAACTTGTACCATTGACTGTATCAGGCTCAAGATAAGCGCCCTCACTCCACTCGTTCCATGCTGTTATGAAGAGGAACTCCCTTTCCTGCTTGTTGGAGATCTTAATAAGCTCGCTTAAGTACTTCTCGAACTTCTCGGGAGTCTGTCCCTTTATGATTCTGGCCTTCTGTCCTCTTCTCGGAGTGTCGTCGAAGCCTACGATACCGCTGTAGAAAGTATTGGGCTTATGGCAGTGCTTAGCAGAGTAAAGAATGCTCTTCCACTCCTTGTCGTAGTCTGCGATGCGAAGCCTCGGCTTCTTGTTTATCTTTCTTAAGTAGACCTCCTCGAGTCCTTTTCGAAGGAGCTCGTGAGTGTCATTAAACTGGAAAGGCTCATAGTAGAAACGGTAGTCGAGGCTCACGCCCTTCCATGTACACTTGCTCATGCATATAACTCCCGGAAGACCTGCTTCCTTGCCTAGCTTATCCCAGTATTCAGCCATAGCCTTGATGATGTCGGGATCAGCATTCATACGCATAAAAGAGAACACGGGCTTGCCTTCGATCTTGATGTAACGCTCGTCCTTAAAGAAAGGCAGAAGCCACTCGAAATGCTTCTTCCACTCGTCTTCGCCGCCGTACTTAAGCTCAGCTAAGATCTCGGGGCCCTGCTTCTTCTCGCCCTCGAAGGAAGGCGCCCAGTTATTGCCCTTAACTGCACTCCACGAACGGATCCAGGATGTATTGTCCCAGATGAACATGTAGTGTGTATCAAGTTCCTTGTGGTTATAGAAGATGTTGGCCGGAGTCTCCATGAAGTGCTGCTCGGAAGAGAACCAATAGTGGTAGATT
>CAMJGB010000202.1 GCA_946405115.1 uncultured Clostridia bacterium
CCTGATGACGCTTTCTCGTGGCTTAAGAACCAGATCATCAATTACGGCGGAATCTCAAGGGAGTATTACTATTCCTACGGATCGACACAGGGAGAACAGGCCGTAGATATTTATCCTGACATAATGCATCTTGCACTTGAGATTGGGGACATGGATCTTTATGAGAGAATGTGCATCCTTGAGGGCTCCCGCGTGGCCATTTATTCCTCGAGTCCCGCGCTGTCCATGATATATCGCGAGGATAACGGAAGATTCGTATTTTATGCCCGCGAGAATTTATATGTTTGCCTTGCCGTTACCTAAGCTTGGGGGTATACTTTTTAGTTGTAAATTAAATAGTAGAGGAGATAATAGCAATGGCATTTATCGATGATATCAAGGCTAAGGCAAAGTCAGACAAGAAGACTATCGTTCTTCCCGAATCAATGGATACAAGAACATTTGAAGCTGCCGAGAAGATTCTTAAGGAGGACATCGCGAACCTCATTATCATTGGAACACCCGAGGAGATTGAGAAGAACGGTGCAGGTTTTGATATCACAGGTGCTACTATCGTAGATCCTTTCAATGATCCCAATAAGCAGAAGTACCTCGACAAGTTCCTTGAGCTTAGAGGTGTAGATACAATGGTAGCTGCAGCTAAGGCTAAGGCTGAGAAGAAGGGCTTGTCCGCTGAGGAGACAGAGGCTCTCGTTGAAGGCGCTAAGAAGAAGGGCGTTACTGCGCAGAAGGCTCAGCAGCTTATGGAGTCCGATTATATGTTCTATGCTTGCCTTATGTGCAAGTGCGGTGATGCTGACGGTGCCGTTTCCGGTGCATGCCATTCCACAGGTAATACAATTCGCCCTGCTCTTCAGCTTCTCAAGATGAAGAAGGGCGTTTCTTCTGTTTCCGGTTTCTTCCTTATGGAAGTACCTGACTGCGACCTCGGTGAGAACGGTTTGTTCGTATTTGCTGACTGCGCAGTAAACACTGATTTTGATTCTCCCAAGCTCGCTGAGATCGCTAAGCTCTCTGCTGAGTCTTTCGAGCAGTTCGTAGGCAAGCAGGCTAAGGTTGCAATGCTTTCCTATTCCACAATGGGTTCTGCTAAGCACGATGATGTTACTAAGGTTTCCGAGGCTGTTAAGATCGCTCATGAGAAGTATCCTGAGCTTATCGTTGACGGTGAGCTCCAGCTCGATGCAGCTTTGGTTGAGTCTGTAGGTAAGCTCAAGGCTCCCGAGAGCAAGGTTGCGGGACATGCCAACACATTGGTATTCCCTTCACTTGAGGCAGGTAACATCGGTTATAAGCTCGTTCAGAGACTTGCTAAGGCTAACGCTTACGGACCTATCCTTCAGGGTCTTTCAATGCCTGTTAACGATCTGTCCAGAGGCTGCTATGCTGACGACATCGTAGGTACAGTTGCACTTACAGCTGTTCAGGCTCAGGCTGCTGAGGCTTAATTACCAGGATTAAATTTAAGGAGTTTATATATGAAGATTTTAGTTATCAACTGCGGAAGCTCTTCCTGTAAGTTCCAGCTTTTCGACATGGAAACAGGTACTGTTCTTGCTAAGGGTAATGCCGATAGAATCGGTATCGACGGAAAACTTTCCTACAAGAGTTCTAAGGGCGTTGAGCTTGAGAAGGATGTTGAGCTTCCTAACCACAAGGTAGCCGTAAAGCTTGTTCTTTCACAGCTCACAGATCCTGAGACAGGAGTTATCTCTGATGTTTCCGAGATCTCTGCCGTAGGTCACAGAGTCCTCCACGGCGGTAAGTACTACAGCGAGTCTGTCATTGTAAATGACGATGTTAAGAAGGTAATTAAGGATTGCTTCCCTCTGGGACCTTTGCACAATCCTGCAAACCTTACAGGTATCGAGGCATGCGAGTCTGTTCTTCCTGCAGGTACACCTCAGGTTGCAGTATTTGATACAGCATTCCATCAGACAATGCCCGCTAAGGCATACACATATGCTCTTCCTTATGAGATCTCCGAGAAGTATGATATCCGCCGTTACGGCTTCCACGGAACTTCTCACAGATATGTAAGCCACAGAGTTGCTGAGTTCCTTGGTAAGCCCTATGAGGATCTTAAGATCATCACATGCCACCTTGGTAACGGATCTTCCTTCGCAGCTGTCAAGGACGGCAAGTGCCAGGATACATCCATGGGTCTTACTCCTCTTGCAGGTATCTGCATGGGTACAAGAACAGGTGATATCGATCCTGCTATCGTTCCTTTCCTTATGCAGAGAGAAGGTCTTGCACCTGAGGAGATCGATACTCTTCTCAACAAGAAGAGCGGCGTTCTCGGTGTATCCGGCGTAAGCTCCGACTTCCGTGATCTTGCTAAAGCTGAGAGTGAGGGAAATGAGAGAGCTCATCTTGCACTCGAGATGTTCGCATATCAGGGCAAGAAGATCATCGGTTCCTATGCAGCTGCTATGGGTGGCGTAGACGTAATCGTCTTCACAGCAGGTATCGGTGAGAATACAGATACTATGAGATCTGCTATGTGTAAGGATCTTGAGTTCCTTGGTGTAGAGTTCGACGAAGAGAAGAACGCAGGCTTGAGAGGCAAGGAAGCTATCATCAGCAAGCCTTCTTCAAAGGTAACTGTTTGTGTTATCCCTACAAATGAGGAGCTCGCTATCGCTCAGGAGACACAGGAACTCGTTTCCAACAAGTAATCAAACTGCGTGATAACCGGCTATTGATTATGTGTATAACGACCGGCGGGAAAACCGCCGGTTTTTTATTGACTGGGGTATTCTAAGTCTTTATAATCACCTATCATTTATATATGTAAAACGAGGTGACAACAATGAGTAACAACAAATCAAATCTTCAAAAGATAGCACTTTGCGGAGTGGCTGCGGCGTTCGTATTTATCGCCACACAAATCCGCGTTCCTACTGCTATCGGATATATCAATCTCGGAGATGCTGTTATTCTCATAGCATCGTTTCTCTTAGGTCCCATAGCATTCTTTCCTGCTGCAATAGGATCTGCTCTCTCGGATCTTCTTGCAGGTTATGCGCAGTACATTATTCCTACTTTTGTGATCAAGGGCATAATGGGTTTTGCTGCAGGTAAGCTTCTTTCTAAGGATGACATCTCTGTCGTAAAGAAGATCCTCGTAGGTGTACTTGCTGAATTGATCATGATCGGAGGATACTTCGTATTCGAATCACTGCCTTTTATGTACGGGGTAGAGGCTGCCGCAGGTTCACTGCTCTTCAATATGATCCAGGGTGTGGCAGCTATCGTGATCTTTGTTCCCGTAACATCGATTCCTGCTGTCAAGAAGAGAAGATGAGGTTCATATTATGGCGTTTTCATTAAGTGAAAATGGTATAAAGTACAACAAGCTGTTTAAATCCGTGTTACTCCCGTTTAATGAGATCAGAAGCATCATAATAACGGAACAGGGTACTTCGATAACCACCAAAACAGGCGAGAATTATATGCAGAAGGATTTAACGCCGGTAAGCGTAAACGATGAGTTCTGCAATTACGTGGTGAAATACAATATCGAGTATCGTAATGATACCGAGTGTATAGAAGGCTCAAGACTTTATTCACGAGAGGAACTTGATCCGGTCATTGAACGTGTTCTGAGTGCTTCCGAGTCGTATGCAGACACTGTCATCAAAGAAAAACTCGGTTCAGAATACGGCTGCAAGGTTATCTTCAAGGAAGACATAA
>CAMJGB010000203.1 GCA_946405115.1 uncultured Clostridia bacterium
AAGAAGGCACTCCCGTATAGCCCTTGATCTTAATGCCGTCGAGCTCGTAGTCTACTTCAACAAGACTTGAAGAGAACTCCTTGCCGTAGATGGCATAAAGCGCATCCTTCATGCTTCCGTTGCCGGGTGTAGAAAGGATCTGCTTTCCGTCCTTAATAAGCCTGAAAGCAACATGAGGATTGATGACGGCAAGCTTTTCGACGAGGGCGCAAATGTACATGCTTTCCGTAGCGTCACGCTTAAGGAACTTGTACCTTGCAGGCATATTCGCGAAAAGATTACGTGCGCTTACTACAGTACCTGTATCTGCCGACACTTCGGTTTCCTTAAGAAACTCACCATCCTGATACTCGATCTGTATGCCGGTCTTCATATCTGCCTGCTTTGTTGTTACCGTTAAGTCACTACAGGCAGCAATGGAAGCTAAAGCCTCACCGCGGAAGCCCTGTGTAGAAAGGTCGTATATATCTTCAACGCTTGTGATCTTTGATGTAGCATGAATAAGGAAGCACTTTCTTGCATCTTCAGCATCCATGCCTATACCGTTATCGCTGACGCGAATAAGCGAGATACCACCGTTCTCGAATTCAATCTTAACGGACGATGCACCGGCATCAACCGAATTATCAACAAGCTCCTTTACGACAGATACGGGACGCTCGATTACCTCACCTGCCTTAATGGCATTAGCGGTCTTCGGATCTAATACGTTAATTCTGCTCATCAGCATCTTCCTTTCTAACGGTATCGATAAAGCCGTACAATAGGTTCATTGCTTCAAGAGGAGTAACTCTTGTTATATCGATATCGCGAAGTGCAGACCTGATACTATCTTCTTTCCTGTAGTAAACATTGTCAGGATTGAATATAGAATCCTGTCCCGGAAGTTCAGCCTCATCATTAGTCTTGAACTCGCCTAATCTCTCAAGCTCCTTGAGGATATTACGCGAGCGAGTTAATACATCGGTAGGAACGCCTGCAAGCCTTGCAACTTCGATACCGTAAGAATCTGACGTACCGCCTTCAACGATCTTATGAAGGAAAACAACTCCGTCGTCATTCTCCGTAACGTCAACGTGATTGTTGAAGATACCGCGAATGCTCTTCTCAAGTCTGTTAAGTTCATGATAGTGCGTAGCAAAGATCGTTCTTGCATAAAGTATCTTAGGATCAGCTATGTACTCGAGAACTGCCCATGCAATGGAAAGACCGTCATAAGTAGAAGTACCTCTTCCTACCTCATCAAGGAGAAGCAAGCTTGAAGATGTTGCATTCTTAAGAATACCTGCTACTTCCTTCATCTCGACCATGAATGTTGACTGACCCATGGAGATATCATCTGATGCACCGATTCTTGTGAATATCTTATCGACAAGACCGATATGCGCAGAAGAAGCAGGAACGAATGAACCCATCTGAGCCATGAGTACGATGATTGCAGTCTGTCTCATGTATGTGGATTTACCGGCCATGTTAGGACCTGTAAGAACCATGATCCTTCTGTCCGAATCAAGTGTCGTGTCGTTGGGAACGAATCTGTCGGTACCTGTAAGCATCTTCTCTACTACGGGATGACGTCCGTCCTTAATCTCAAGTGCATTGGAATTATCAACAACAGGACGAACGTAATTCTCTTCTCCTGCAAGATCTGCCAAAGATGATATTACGTCGATTAAAGCTGTAGCTCTTGCACTTCCGAAAAGCCTGTCTGAAGCTGCCTTTACCGTCTCTCTTATATCAACGAAAAGCTGGTACTCAAGAGCAGTTCTTCTTGATGTAGCTCCGAGGATCTTCTCCTCGAGTTCCTTAAGCTCAGGCGAGATATAACGCTCATTATTAGCAAGCGTCTGCTTACGTGTGTACTCCTCGGGAAGTTCCTTCGCGCTTCTGGGAACATCAACATAGTAACCGAATACTCTGTTATAACCGATCTTCAATGTCTTGATGCCGGTTCTTTCCCTCTCACGTGCTTCAAGCTCCATGATATAGTTTCTGCCGTTAGCAGCAATATCTCTTAACTCGTCACACTCAGCGTTATAACCTTCCTTGATGATGTCACCGTCAGTAATTACAACCGGCGGATCTTCAGCAATGGACTTCTCGAGAAGCTCATAGATATCAGTAAGCGGATCCAATATGGAATTGATCTCACGGAATATGCCCTTATTAAACTTCGATGCACATTCTTTAAGGAAAGGAAGCTTGCCCAAAGAGTTCTTAAGGGACAGCATCTCTCTTGCATTGATGCTTCCGAGAGAAACCTTAGATGCAAGTCTTTCAATATCGTAAAGACCTGTAAGACCTTCGATGAGTTCCTGTCTCTCGATGAATCTGTCGTAGCATTCCTCTACGGCATCAAGTCTCGCCTTAATTGCGGAACTTACGATAAGAGGCTCCTCTACCCACTTACGAAGAAGTCTTCCTCCCATGGCAGTCTTTGTTCTGTCGATTGCCCAAAGAA
The DNA here is from genome assembly GCA_946405115.1 of uncultured Clostridia bacterium. Lineage (GTDB taxonomy): Bacteria > Bacillota > Clostridia > Saccharofermentanales > Saccharofermentanaceae > Saccharofermentans. The sequence continues at coordinate 2,462 of CAMJGB010000203.1, forward strand.
GCGAGCCTTTCTTGGCTCCGGATCTTATTGTCTGAGTAAGCTCGAGGTTAACTCTTGTGCTGTAGTCGATCTCCATTGTCTCTGAGATCTTGAAGCAGTTTACGGAATTTAAGTGCTTAACCTTACCGGTCTGTGTCTCCTCGGCATATGTGATAAGAGCCTGGCAGGCACTGATCATAAGATCGTTATCCTGGAACTTATCGCCGCCGTAGATTTTAAACTGCTTATTCTTAAGCAAAGCCGCAGAAGTAAAGTCACGCTCTTCACGTCTTGTATATGAGATCTCAAAAGCCTGTCTTAGAAGCTTAAAGCAGGCAGAATCCTCGAATCCCGGATTATAGATAATCTCTGAAGGAGAATACTTACCGAGCAAGTTAATGAGGTGCTCATCGTTGCCCGTAAAATCAAGCTGTGTGGCCTCGAAGTCACCTGTTGTAATATCAGCGATTGCAATGCCGTACTGATTGCCGACACACATGATACTCATGAGGAAGTTATTCTTACGGTCATCAAGCTCATCCGTGTCAGTCATGGTTCCGGGCGTTAACACCTGAACGATACCCCTCTTAACAAGGCCTTTCGCAAGAGCGGGATCTTCAAGCTGCTCGCAGATGGCAACCTTCTGTCCCTCATTTACGAGACGTGCAGCATAAGATTTATATGCATGGTGAGGAACTCCGCACATAGGTGCACGAAGTCCGCTTCCGCAGTCTCTTCCCGTAAGTGTAAGTTCGAGAGCCTTACTCACATAAAGAGCATCATCGAAGAAACACTCGTAGAAGTCACCCAATCTGTAGAAAATGATGATATCGCCGACTGATTTCTTAAGATCGACGTACTTTTGCATCAGCGGGGACAATGACTCATAAGGCACATCATCGATACGTAATGCTTTACTGTTCTCTGTCATTTAAGCTTCACCATCTCTCCATCAACGGAATAAGGACGTGCACTTGTAAACTTAACATCGCATAGCATTCCTTCATAATCATCTGCCGACTTTCCCGGAAGCTTAAGAGCATCGGGAATTGTGAAGTTTACAAGGTGATTGGACATTGTTCTGCCAGTAAGAATGTCAGGAGCCGTTGAACTCTGACCTTCGATAAGAATCTCTTCTGTTTTTCCGATCTTTGCCTGATTGGACTTATATGCAAGATCATTCTGAAGATCCAATAATCTTCCGAATCTTTCTGTTACCACATCATGAGGAACCTGATCTAACATGGATGCAGCCTTAG
>CAMJGB010000204.1 GCA_946405115.1 uncultured Clostridia bacterium
TGGGGGGTTAATCGTGGAGAGAGAAGAGAAGAAGTATGAAGTGTTGCCCGGAGTAAAAACTCCTGATATTAAGACTATACTCGACGCGGCTTCCGATTTTTCCAATCCCGGTGTTGATAACGTTTACATCAAGGGTGGAGACTTTAGAAAATCCTTGGCACCTGAAAGTGAGTCTGCACCTGCAGCTCCCTCTAAGGAAGAGATTGCCAAGCTTCAGAATCTTGGTAACGAAGTTGCCGAGAACGAGCGCCGTGCAAGCGAAGAATCCCGTAAGAAGATGGAAGAGATCAAGAAGCAGGTTATGGCACCTGAGTCTATGAAGGATCTTAAGAAGGTTGCGGCCAAGGTTGTAAGCGAAGAGAAGCGTGAACAGATAGAGAAGGAGCAGGCTGAGCTTAAGGCCCAGAAGGCTGAAGAAGATGCTAAGAATAAGATAAGAGAAGAAAGAAGACTTGCTCAGCAGAAGATTATTGAAGAAACACAGCAGAAGAAGGCTGCTGCTGAGGAAGAAGCTCGTAAGAAGGCTGAGGAAGAGAAAGTACGTCAGCAGGAGCAGGAGCGCATCAAGCTTGAAGAAGACCTTAGAAGCAAGAAGGAAGCTCTTTCTAAGCTCGTTAAGGATAAGAATAAGAAGAAGCCCGCAGAAACGCCTGCAGCTCCTGTCGTTGATAAGGATGAAGAGTATAAGGCTTGGGTAAAGGCTAAGAAGGAAGAGCAGGCTAAGCTTGCTGAAGCTAAGAAGACAGAGACTGCTAAGAAGGCTGATGATTCTTCAAAGAAAGAAGAACCTAAGAAGGAAGAGTCCAAGAAGGAAGAACCTAAGAAGGTTGAAGCTAAGAAAGAGGAGCCTAAGAAAGACGGCGACGATGCTACTTTGGACGACTTCTCCGAGTTTCTTTGATACAGCAGTTTATCAGCACTGTTTCAATTTGGTTACAAACACCGCTATATTAAGCAATTTACGGATTGGTCATAACAATAATCGCTATAATTAAGGTATGGATTATACGATTAGAAAAACATTGGCTGTCTTCGCAGGAATTGCCATTACTTTTAATGTGTTAAGTGTCGATGATATCGGCGCTGTTAATGATGTGTCCCTGCAGGCTCCCGAGATGGAGATTACAACGGCAGAACCTGTTGATGTTATTCCGTCTGCTTATTTCGTCTCAAATTCACATCTGTCAGCTGAAGCTGATGCAACAACAGATGATCTTGAAGACCGTACATTTATCATTACTCTTGATGACGGTGAAGAGCCGGATCTTCTTGATGCTGATCAGTTCTCTTATGACGGTAACCACTATTGGGTAAGCGTTGATATTGCTAACGTAAGATTAGAGCCTAATACCGATTCTGATATCATCGGACAGATAACTTATTCAACTGATGTTGTACGTATCTCATACGGTTCTGAGTGGTCCCTTGTAAGAATGGATAACGGTACTGAAGGTTATGTGCTTACATCTTTGCTTTCTGAGGATGAGATTGCACTTCCTACAGCAACGCCTACTCCGACTCCTGCTCCTACGGCTACACCTACTCCGGTGCCGACAGCAACATCCACACCTACACCGACTCCGGTCCCTGTTCAGGAAACCCCTTCTTATTCAGAGTCAGCATATAGTGCAACTGTTTATGCATCATGTGTACTTAATGTAAGATCCGGTCCCGGTACAGAGTATTCACTTGTAAGAGGATATAACACCGGTGATTCAATTGAGGTAACTGCAAGAACAGATAACGGTTGGTACAGAACTTCTGACGGCAACTACGTTAAGATCGATCTTTGCCTTGATCAGGCACCTGCTGCACCTGTTGTTGAGACCACATCACAGTCAGCTGTCGATCCATCTTCTTATTCTGATTTTGCTCAGTACTGCATGCAGTTCGTAGGAACACCTTATGTCTACAGCGGTTCTTCTCCTTCAGGCTTTGACTGTTCAGGATATGTTTCTTATATCTATGCGAATTACTACGGAATCAGTCTTCCTCATAATGCTGCTGAGATCTCTCAGCTCGGAAGCGCTGTATCAGGTGACAACGTGCAGGTAGGAGATGTTTTGTGCCACGACTATAACAACGACGGCTACATCGATCACGTAAGTCTTTACATAGGAAACGGAACATGCATCCATGCTTCCAACTCACGAATGGGTGTTATCACTTCCGCCTGGCCTATGGGTTCAGTCGTTACTATCAGAAGGTTCGTTTAATCTTCTGTAGACCGTAAAGTACATCGTTAAGAAACTTGCAAGTCCGCCTACTACATTGGATACGGGCTCTGCCATAAAGACACCATTAACTGCCGGGGTTACAAACCTCGGCAGAATTATTGTAAGAGGAATTACGAGAATAACTTTACGGAATAAAGAGAAGAAAATTGCGCGTCCGTTCTTCTCAAGTGACATGAAAGTTGACTGTCCCGAGAACTGGAATGCCATGAATACATACGCTAGGAAGAATAAGTGCAGGGCTGGTACGGCAGCATCAATCAGCGCCTGGTCGCTTGTAAATAAACCGATGAGAAATCTCGGGTACAAAAGCACCATAAGCCAGGCGATACCAGTGTAAACAAATGCGAACATAAATGATATGCGGATTCCGCTCTTTACTCTTCTGTACTTTCCGGCACCGTAATTAAATCCCATTACGGGCATGGCTCCGTTAGTGATGGCGTGAACTGCAACGCTCATTATGTCTCTTACGGAGCTTACGATAGTCATTACGCCTACGTAAACATTCGATCCGTAGATACTTAAGGTTCTGTTGCATACGCCCTGGCAGGCACTGTTAGTAATCTGCATGATAAATCCGGTAAGACCTATCGCGCATATCTGCCTGCATAACTTAAACTCCGGCTTCATGTCATAAATGTTGATCTTAAACTTAGGCTTTTTGCTAGTTAAAAATATGAGTACCCAAACAAGCGATGCCGTCTGCGAGATGACTGTTGCTGATGCAGCTCCGTTAATGCCCATATTAAACTTGAATATGAAGATGGGGTCGAGGACTATGTTAAGAAGTGCTCCCGTAAGAGTGGTTACCATCGCGGTTACAGGGAAGCCTTGTGCGCTTATGTAGTAGTTAAGGCCGTTGGCTATCATCGTGGCTGCGGTTCCCATGAGGTAGATGCGAAGGTAAGCTTCAGCATAGGGGAAAGTAACTTCATCTGCACCGAGCGCGAAAAGCACGGGCTTCATGAAAATGGTAAGCACTATGGTTAGCACGATACTTCCGATAATCAGCATCGAGAATGAGTTTCCCAATATCTTTCCGGCTTTTTTATCATTACCGGCACCCATAGCAATGGAGAATAAAGGCGCTCCGCCTTGTCCGAAAAGCATCGTGAAAGCAAGTATAAGGGAAACGACAGGGAATGTTAGTCCTAATCCCGTGAGAGCGTCTTTACCTTCATCGGGAATATGACCTATATAGATTCTGTCTACGATATTGTACAGAAGCTGTACAAGTGAAGAGAGCATAAGGGGAAGGGCTTGCTTAAGAACAAGTCCGGCTACGCTTCCTTGACCAAAATCGGTTGCCTTACCTTTATTGCTTCCCATATAACCTCTAATAGAAAAGCCTTGAGACTTATGTCTCAAGGCTTTATCTGGTCGGAGTGACGGGACTTGAACCCACGACCTCTTGCTCCCTAAGCAAGCAC
>CAMJGB010000205.1 GCA_946405115.1 uncultured Clostridia bacterium
AGGCTGATATCGCCGATACTGAGGATCTCCTCGGCAGTCCCAGAAGGATCAACAACCTCATTGCTAAGACCTTAAAGGAAGTTTCTGAGAAGTATGGCCAGCCCAGAAGATCAGAGCTTGTCGGAGCAGAGGAGACAGAGACATTTGTAGAGTCTGCAGTAATCCCTGATTACAGGCTTCACCTTATGCTTACTCGTCACGGTTATCTTAAGAAGCACACAATGAAGTCTTTGCAGAGTGCAGGCGAACTTAAGACAAAAGATGACGATGAGATCTTTATGGGCTTTGAGTGTGAGAACAGATCAGATCTCTTGATCTTCACTGACAAGTGCAATCTTTATAAGACTCATGTTTACGATTTCACTGATACAAAGCCGGGTGATCTCGGTCACTTCCTTAACAGTGAACTTGAGATGGAAGACGGTGAGAGACCGATGTTCATGATCTCCACAACAGATTATAAGGGCATCCTCTTTATCGCTTTCGAGAACGGCAAGGCGGCAAGATTCCCCATCTCCGCATATGAGACAAAGCAGAACAGAAAGAAGCTTATCAATGCTTACTTTGACGGCAGTAAGGCAGTAGGATTCATCCTTCTTGATGAATCGGAGGATCCTGATCTTATCGTTACAAACACGCTTGATAAGGCTGCAGTATTTAAGGCATCACTGATCCCGCTCAAGACGACGAGAACGACACAGGGCGTCCAGCTTCTTGCATCCAAGAAGGGATCGGTATTAAGATCACTTTCCCGTCTTGCGGAAGTTGACGTACAGGATCCCGAGTATTACAGGATCCGCAAGGTGCCCGCGATAGGTTATTACATTAAGGAAAATTCTTTGGAGGCAAAGCAGGTAAGCTTTGATGATTTGAAGTGACGGTATTTTCTTCCGAGTATCATGTCGCAGAAGACGAGATAAAGGACACAAGAGGCTACAATATTGCGGCCGTCCTTTGTGCTGTCATGCTTATTGCACTGACAGTAACGACATTTGTCCTCGGAAGAAAGAATGCTTATGAACTTGAGACTGTGTCTAGCTTCGAACTCGCCATAAACGAAGGACGTTACGGTGATGCTCTTGATATCTACCGCGGCATCCAGGATGAAGTATTGATGTCATCACCTGATGAGCAGGCTTCCAATGCCCAGCGCATTCAGATGCTCGATGATATGCAGAATATCGTAAGAGAGCATGTTGATGAGCTCTGCAACCGTATCATCAGCAACCGTTATGTGCTTACGCCGAGTGACATTAATTTCCTCGACTCAATGAAGGAACTTACGAGCTCGGTCGTATCCGAGAGACTTTACGGCATCTGTGAGGATTTCCTTCTCGGTAAAGTCGAAAAGCCTGTAGTTACATACTTTTTCGAGCAGCTCCAGCCTATCGGTAATTTCTCTGCGACAGCTAACCCGCTTCTCCGAGAATTGGATTTTATCGAGACAGCGACGGGTGATGTCCAGACTGCAGAGACCTCGCTCGAGAAGGGTGATTACATTGCTGCGGTAAAGAAGTATACGCAGGTGGACAGCAGCTATGACGGCTTTGTCGGTGATTACTGCGATAAGAGGATCGCAGCGATAAAGGAAACGATGTATGAGCCTATGATGGCTGAAGGTGAGCATCTTCTCGCAACATATAAGTTCTATTCTGCTGAGAGTCTTTTCTCTGACCTTGCAGTCATCTTCCCGGAAGATGAAATGATCAAGAGCAACCTTCTTACAGCTACATCACATACAAGTGAAGTCAAGGAATACAGGGGTAAGATCGAGTGCATCTGTGTAAGATCTCTCATTGCCGATACCGATGTTGCTTTCTCAGGACGCTATCATTCGAGCAACACGAATCTGCATTTGACGATAAAGGAATTCGAGAAGATCCTTGAGAATCTTTATGAGAGAGGATACGTACTCGTAGACGTTGAAGACCTTATCGACCAGAGCGATCCGACTTTCCTTTTGGAGCGCAATCTCAAAGTTCCTAAGGGTAAGAAACCGCTTATTGTTGTAATCGAAGACCTGCAGTACAGTGTCGCTGATTACAGATGCGGAACATGCAGAAAACTTGTTTTAAATGATGAGAACCAGGTGTGCGGTGAGTACCAGAACAATGCAGGTGAGACCGTAGTCAGCAGAACTGCTGAGGCTATCGGAGTGCTTGATGTATTTGTTGAGAAACATCCTGATTTCACCTATGACGGAGCAAAGGGAATCATATCCGTAAGCGGACATGAAGCATGCTTCGGTTATGTTGTCGCTGCCGGCGAGCTTGAAGACAGAAATGCCGCTTTATCCGCTGCAAATCTTCCCCAGCTCACGAACATCACTAATGACGATATCGATTTCGCAAGAGAGAAGGTTATGGAGATCAAGAACGTCCTTGCCGACAACGGCTGGAAGTTTGCATCATGCACTTATTCTTATATCGCAGACTGCAGAAATACTGAGAAGCAGGAGCTAATCGATGACTTCGTAAAGTGGCAGGATCAGATTGGTACGCTTTTCGGAGAAGTCCACATATTAGTATATCCGAACGGAAATTATATCTATGGTACTGACGACAGGGCAGTGTATTTTAAGAACCGCGGCTTCAGGATCTTCTTCGGCGGCGGCGCTACACCTTACCATATCTACGGAGACAATTATCTGTTTGTTGACCGTGCCATGATGAGTTATACGACCTTGAACAGAAAGGCCTACAAGGATCTGTTCGATTATAACGAGATCATTGACCCGGTAAGAACCCAGAATACCGATAACAAGAACACGTAATATTAATATTACATTTCATTTTTGATTTCTTTGTACACATAAAGTGTTTTTTATTATAATGTAAGTTGTGAAGAGCACTTTTGCTTTCTCGAAGGGAGCTTAATATGGGCAGAATCGATAAACTTACAAACCTTACCGAGAAGGAAGAACTTCTCTGGCAGGACAGGAAAAGATATTTAGGCATGCCCATATCTTTTACGATCTACAGCTTCACGCAGAACAAGCTGTATGTGAAGAAAGGTATCGTTAACATCAGTTCCGAAGAGATCCTCTTATACAGAGTTCTGGATATCACATTCAAGCAGTCTATCTGGCAGAAGATTTTTGGTGTAGGTTCAGTCATCTTAACTACGGCTGATAAGACCACCCCTGTTCTTGAGCTTAGAAATATTAAGACTCCTGACAGGATCAGGAAGGCTTTGAGCAATCTGGTTGAGCAGAGGCGTGACGAGAAGCGTGTTACCGGCAAAGAGATGTTCGGTGCTGCAGGCTTGTTCCATGATCACGGCGATCTTGAAGGCGTTGATCTTGACGGCGACGGAATCCCTGATGTTCATTGATCGAGGTTTAAGTAGTGGAAACTAGGATTGACAGATTCGGAAGTGTAAGAGAGGACAAGATAAAGCAGCTCAAGGAGCTGATCGAAGAGTCCAAGTACATCGTGTTCCTTGGAGGAGCAGGTGTATCAACCGAGAGCGGAATCCCTGATTTCAGAAGCGGCGCAGGTATCTATAATACCGAGAGCGGTACAAAGTACAGACCCATCGATATCATTGCCCATGACTTCTTCATGGAGCATCCCGAAGATTTCTATGATTTCTATAAGCGTAAGCTCATATATCCTGATGCAAGACCGAACAAGGCTCACAAGGCGCTTGTAAGACTTGAG
>CAMJGB010000206.1 GCA_946405115.1 uncultured Clostridia bacterium
ATAGAAATACGCCGGAAGATATTAAGCATGCGAAGATCGAAGGTATTGATGATCTCATTCCCATGTGGGTTGCTGATATGGATTTCAGAAGTCCTGACGAAGTCATTAAGGCTCTCGTAGAGCAGGCCCAAAGAGGCGTTTTCGGATACCCTGAAGCAGATGAGTCCTACGATAAGGCAGTTACCGGCTGGTATAAGAGAAGATACGGCTGGGATGTTGATCCCAAAACTATAATAAAGCTTCCGGGAGTTGTTCTCGGCATCTCGGATTCGATAATGGCGCTTACAAAAGAGGGCGACAGCATACTTATCTTTGAGCCGCTTTATGGTCCCATTGGCAGAGCCGTAAAGGGCAGCGGCAGGAATCTTGTCATATCGGACCTTGTCCTCAAAGGCTCACGTTATGAGATAGACTTTGAAGATTTTGAGCGCAAGGTCCGTGAGAACGACGTTAAGATGCTGATCTTCTGTAATCCGCACAATCCTGCCGGCCGCGTTTGGACAAGGGAAGAGCTCTTAAGAGTAGGCAATATCTGTCTTAAGAATCATATGATCATTGTCTGCGATGAGATCCATGCAGACATCGTCTACAGCGGACATAAGCATATACCGATCGCTTCTTTATCAGAAGAATTGAAGAAGATAACAGTTACCTGCACGTCTGCCACCAAATCGTTCAACATCGCCGGTATTCAGGCTGCCAATATCGTTATTGCCGATGACACGATGAGAAGGGCAGTGGACAAATATGCTCTTACGACAGGTGCGTTCGGATTAAACATAATGGGCCTTGTTGCGACAAGAGCAGCTTATACCTATGGTGATAAATGGATGGACGGGCTTTGTGAATACCTTAAAGGCAACATCGATCTTGTTAAGGAGCGCCTCGCCGGCACGAAGCTTAAAGTAACAGATATCGAAGGCACTTATCTCATGTGGATAGATGCGTCCGGGCTGGGCTTGGAAGACCCTTCGAAGTATTTCCTCGAAAAGACGCACATCAAGTTTTCCGAAGGCACATTCTTCTCCAAAAAGGCAGATCAGTTCATCAGAATGAATATCGCTTGCCCCAGAAGCGTTGTAAATGAGGCATTGGACAGGATGCTTAAACTTCCTGAGATCTACTGAAAAAGCTTCTATTTCTTTTAATCAGATCTTTGTCTAGGGCGTTCTGTTGACACTATATCGAACTAGTAGTACGATAATTGTACTGATAGTTCGATATAAGGGATTCAGAATACAAGAAAGATGAGGAAAGATTATATGCGAAAAGCATTAAGGATCGAGATACATACAGCCTCCGTGCTGATGGCGGCAGAAGAACTTTTCGAGAAAAAGGGATATGAAGCCACTTCGACAGACGATATCGCAAAGCTCACCGGAATCAGCAAGTCAACGATGTATGTTTATTTCAAGAGCAAGCAGATCATCTGGGATTCGATTGTTTGCAAGTACATGGAGATGTTTCTTGAGGATGCCAGGAAAGCTGCTGACGGCAAGGGAAGCTTTGAAGACAGGTATTACAAGCTCTGTTTTGATATTGTTGAGAAGTTCGAAGCACATCCTTTATTCTGCAAGGGGACGCTCGGTAAGATCTCCGTCGATATGGATCAGGAGCTTTATAAGAAGATTTACGATATCGGCGAACAGACAAATGAGGAGATCGCCAGATTCATCAGAAGCGGCATAGAAGAGGGTAAGGTCAGAAAAGATATCGACATCTATCCGGCGGTCATAATGATGTGGTCTTCGATATCGGGGATCATAACTATGGCAATCGACAAAGAAGAATACCTGAAACTCAGGTTCAACATGACAAGAGAAGAGTATCTTAATAAAGCTTTCAAGATGCTTCTGGAGGGTGCTCTGTGAACGCGATCTATTTAAGCGGAACAGGCAATACGAAGCATGTGGTGACGCTGCTCTTAGATGAGCTCGGCATGGATTCGAGAATCTATCCCATCGAGTCACCTGACGTTTTGAGGGCTTTTGAAGATGATGAACTGATCCTTGCATATCCGACGATGTTTTCGAATATTCCGTATCTTGTAAGAGACTTTATAAACAGCAACCAAGAAGCATGGAAAGGGAAGAAGGTCTTTCTGATTACGACAATGGGTCTTTTTGCAGGAGACGGTACAGGGTGCGCAGCAAGGCTCCTTAAGAAGTACGGCGCGGAGATTACCGGCGGCCTTCAGATCGTTATGCCGGACTCTATTGGTGACTGCAAGGCACTCAAGAAGACCAGGGAACAGAATAAGGCGATAATTGATAAAGCTGACTTACGCGTGACACAAGCTGCTAAGCTGATAAGGGAAGGTAACTATCCTGGAGAAGGGCTTTCATTTGCGGCACACCTTGCAGGATTATTTGGCCAGAGGCTCTGGTTCTACAATAAGACGACAGGTTATAAAGATAAACTCAAGATCGATCCTTCAAAGTGCATCGGCTGCGGCATTTGTGCGAAGAACTGTCCGACACAGAATATCAGGATAGAGAACGGCAAGGCTGTAGCTTCCGCCAAATGCACGATGTGTTACAGATGCGTGGATTATTGCCCTAAGCAGGCTATAACGCTTCTGGGCAAGACTTTATATGAGCAGCCTACTTACGAGAGAAACAGCAAATAAGCATAATAATACCCCGCACGAGTTTATTGCGTAAGCAATTATTGTCTGAAGTGCGGGGTATTAATTTTGCTTATTCCGGTTTGTAGCTGTCCTTTAAAGATACAGCTCTGTTGAACACGAGGTGTTCGGGAGTTGAATCCTTGGAGTCTGCACAGAAGTAACCTGTTCTTAAGAACTGGAATCTGTCAGCAGGCTTTGTATCCTTAAGGAATGCTTCGAGTTTTGCGCCCTTGATGATCTCCAGAGAATCAGGATTGATGAAGTCCAGATAGTTGCAGTCAGCAAGGTCAGGCTGCTCTGTGGTAAAGAGCCTGTCGTAAAGTCTGATCTCACCGTCAACACAGTTGTTGGCATCTACCCAGTGGATTGTGGACTTGATCTTTCTGCCGTCAAGCGTGTTGCCGCCTCTTGAATCAGGATCGTATGTGCAGTGAACTGCAGTAACGTTGCCGTCAGCGTCATGATCGCATGAGACGCACTTAACAACGTAAGCTGACTTAAGACGAACTTCGTTGCCGGGGAAGAGTCTGAAATACTTGGGAGCGGGAACTTCCATGAAGTCTTCAGATTCGATCCAGAGTTCTCTTGAGAAGGATACATTACGCATGCCGGCGTTCTCATCCTTAGGATTGTTCTCGACGTCGAAGTCTTCGGACTGACCTTCAGGATAGTTGTCGATGATGAGCTTTATAGGCTTTAAGACAGCCATGGCTCTCTGAGCGTGCTCGTTAAGATCTTCTCTTAAGCAGTATTCGAGGAATGCGAAGTCTACAACGGAGTTGACCTTTGCTACGCCGTTCCTGGCACTGAAGTTATGGATGGAAGCGGGTGTGTATCCGCGTCTTCTGAGACCGCAGAGTGTAGGCATTCTGGGGTCATCCCATCCTGATACGATTCCTGCCTCGATCATGGCACGGAGCTTTCTCTTGGAAAGAACCGTGTGTGTGATGCCGAGACGGGCGAATTCGATCTGACGGGGCTTGCACTCTACAGAGATATTGTTTAC
>CAMJGB010000207.1 GCA_946405115.1 uncultured Clostridia bacterium
AAATAGGTAAATGTAAACTATCTTTTATTATACTCTACAAATTTTAGTTAGCCAACTGAGAATGATTTCTGCGCAGACAAAACGAACGAAGCATTATCAGGCGTACGCTTCAGGAAGTTAAGCACTGCCTCTGTACCTGCGATCGTATCGACATCTGCAATAGCTTTTCGAGTAAGCCATACGGAAGAGAGCTGCTCCTCTGTAAGGAGAAGGTCCTCACGGCGAGTACCGGACTTATCTACAGCGATAGCAGGGTAAACACGTCTGTCGGCGAGCTTTCTGTCGAGTACTACTTCCATGTTACCTGTACCCTTGAACTCCTCGAAAATAACCTCGTCCATACGGGATCCCGTCTCGATAAGCGCAGAAGCGATAATCGTAAGGGAACCGCCGAACTCGATGTTACGTGCAGCACCGAAGAATCTCTTAGGTCCATAGAGTGAACCCGGATCAAGACCTCCGGAAAGAGTTCTACCTGTAGGATTGATAGTAAGGTTATAAGCACGTGCAAGTCTTGTCATGGAGTCGAGGAGGATAACTACATCCTGACCGAGCTCAACAAGTCTCATTGCTCTCTCGAGAACAAGTTCAGTTACACGAACGTGATTCTCGGGACGCTTATCGAAAGTGGAATAAACAACTTCACCCTTGATGGAGCGCTGCATGTCAGTAACTTCCTCAGGACGCTCGTCGATGAGAAGAACGATTACCTTACACTCAGGGTTATTAGCTGTGATAGCATTTGCTACCTTCTTAAGAAGAACCGTCTTACCTGCCTTCGGAGGAGAAACGATCATACCTCTCTGACCCTTACCGATAGGACAGAACAGATCGATGATTCTGCATGAAAGATCTTCTTTATTAGTCTCGAGCTTCAATCTGCTGTCAGGATAGATAGCAGTAAGATTCTCGAATCTCGGACGCTTCTTTGTTATTTCAAAATCTGACTCTTCGGGGATCTCGATATCATTTACTGCGAGCACCTTACGAAGCGGAGCGTATCTGTCCTTGCCTCTCGGAGCTACTGCAAGACCCTTGATCTTGTCACCCTTACGAAGACCGAGTCTTCTGATCATCTGGCCGGAGATATACGCATCATCCTCACCGGGGAGATAATTCTTTCTGTGGATAAATCCGTTAAAGTCATTCTTGTTATCGCCGTTACCGATCTCAAGAATTCCTTCAATCTCAATATACTGAATCTCAGGCTGCTGGGGCTGATTATTGGAAGCCTCCGCATTCTCTTCAGCATTAGCTTCTTCAGGTGTGATCTCAATCTCGTGAGTCTCTGTATCAGGACCGAATGCGATCCTTCTCTTCTGTCTTCCCTTACCCTTCTTGGAAGGTGTCTGGGAAGTTTCTTTCTTCTCTTCAGAAGGCGCTTCAGCAGCTGATTCTGTCTTAACTTCTTCAGAAGGCTCTTCAGTCTTAACTTCTTCTGTCTTGACCTCTTCCGTCTTCTCTTCAGTCTTAGCTTCAGTTTTCTTGGAAGTCCTCTTAGTTGTACGCTTCTTAGCCTTAGGCTTCTCTTCAGAAGGAGCTGATTCTTCTTCCGGTTTCTCAGCAGGTGTTTCCTCTGCCTTCACCTCTTCAGCCTTCTCTTCCTTCTTAGGACGTCCGCGTCTCTTAGTCTTAGGCTTCTCTGCCTCAACAGGAGCTTCAACCGGAGTTTCTTCAGTCTTCTCTTCCTTCACTTCGGGAGCAGAAGCTGATGAACCTTTTTCCATCATATCGATTACTTCTCTTACTGACATTCTTGTAATCGATGCGATGAGTTCTTCTCTTGATTTTGTCTTAGCCACGGAAGGTGTGTAATCGCCGAACTGCGCAGCAATTGCCTCTAAGTCTTCCTTTGACTTCAACATCAAAGAATCTAGTTCTGACATATATACCTCATTTGAATTGTGATAGAAACAATATTGATAACAATAAAGATCGCAACTTTTGGAAATACAAGGTTTCTTAACCTTGCGGTGATATTATCATTTGATATAATTCAAGTCAATATGCAGAAGTTTAAGAATTTAAGCAAAGAAACTCGCATCAAACTTATCATTCTTGCGGTACTCATATTCTTAATCGGACCGGGCCTTTACAACAAACTTAAGGTCGTCAATTACGCGTTAAAATCCGACAAGATAATTAACCCAGTCCGCATCGCTTTGGTAACAGATCTTCACTCATGTAAATACGGTGATAATCAACAGGAATTAATCGATGCAATTGATGCACAAAATCCTGACGTAATCTTATTAGGCGGAGATATCTTCGATGAAAAATTAGGTAACGAGAATACCATAGCATTCTTAGACGGAATATATGATCGTTATCCTATTTATTATGTAACCGGCAATCATGAATTCTGGGGCGGCGTCGACATGTACTATGAAGACATGGCCATATTGGAAACATATAACATCACGCGTCTTGAAGGTGATCTTGTTCATCTTGATATAAACGGCAACAACATAACACTTGTCGGAGTTGACGATTACGACGGTTATCTTGTTGATTCAGATATTATATTAGAGAATCAATTTGTAGATGCTTATTTAAGTCTTGATGCAGATTCTTATAATATTATTCTTTCTCACAGGCCTGAATTATTTGATACATATGAAGCGCAGGATTACGACCTCGCATTATGCGGTCATGCGCACGGAGGTCAGTGGAGAATTCCCGGTATATTAAATGGCCTTTATGCGCCCAATCAGGGCCTGTTCCCTCCTTATGCAGGAGGTCTTTATGAAGAAGACGGTACAACAATGATCGTAAGCCGCGGTCTTGCAAGGGAATCAACACTGGTTCCGCGTCTATATAACCGTCCTGAACTCGTAATCATCGACATTACTTAACGATTTATTTCATATCCTGAAACATTTTTTGCAAACTTTTTTCAAGTTCGGCGACACATCATTTTCGATGTGTTGCTTAACCGACATTCTTGCCCTTGATTAATCATTTTTTCCGCCCTTGGAAAATGGTTTCATACTGTCGGAAACCAAAAACGAAATACAAAAAATGTTTACCACAAGGAGGAAAACAAAAATGGTTCAGAACAAGTTAGGCAAGAAGATTATCGGAGCAGCACTCTCAATGACAATGATGGTTACAGCCATCCCTGCAATGTCATCACTCGCATGTGAGCGTGATTATCGCCATCATCCCCAGGCACCCGTTGCACCTCACGTTCAGAGAGACAACAGAATCGATGCTGCGGCTTTGGCAGACCGCTACATCGAGGTAGCAAACTTCTACTATGAGAACGAGTCAAAGCTTCCCGAGAATGTAATCGCTGCTTGTCAGCAGACTCTCTGTGACATCAGCATGTTGTTCCGCAACACTCACATTTCTCACAGAAATCTTGAGCGTGCAGCAGAGGCCCTCGAGGATTTGTACATTACAGTCGAATACTTCGCAAACGAGGCTGATACTGCAACTGCTGAAAGAGATGCAGCTCTTCAGAATCTTTGTGACGTTCTTAATGAGATGTTTGATTTCGAGTGCACATTTTACGATGAACTCGAAGCTGTAGTAGACATCGACGATTTCAACACATGGATCGCATTCGGCACTGAAGTATATCTTAATAACGATGGTTATTCCGCACAGGATATTAATGATCTTT
>CAMJGB010000208.1 GCA_946405115.1 uncultured Clostridia bacterium
GTATGAAGAAATGTATGCTAATCTTTCGGATAGAATAGAGGTTTTGAGCAAATAATAAGGAGGAGTTTCTATGACAAATGAACTCGAAAACAAAGAGCTGATCGAAAAGCTTCCCAAGGATGGAGTGCATTGCTATCCCGCCAACGCTTCGAAGATTGCACGTAACAGGATCGTTTCTGTTATCTTCTTCGTAATTGGTGTTTTCCTTGTACTTGTCGGTTTGCTTAAGGTCAGTGACAACATCATTAAGATCGGACTCTTAGTGGTTGGCGGATTAAGTGCTCTTATCAGCATATTGGTATTTGCTCAGTCTTTCCTCATTGCAAAGTTCCGTGTTGCTGTCGATTACAATGAGAAGAGCGTTGTCTTAAGATACCGCTACAGCAAGATCGCCATTCCTTTCGAGAACTTCGACGGAAGAGACGGTTCACCTGATCAGGCTGAAGAGTTAATCAACAAGAACTTCAAGAAAGATACAACTTACTATCTCGTTCTTGATGATGTATTCGAAGATGCATGCTATCAGACATCTTCTACAGACCTTGAATCCGTTGATGATTTCAAGCAGCTCCGTGATGAGTGCTTCGCCATCGCTGAAGCTTACGGTGCAAGAAACAGCAAGGACAAGGTCAAGTTCTACTATGAGAAGGGCGAGACATCCGATACAGGTTCTACAGAGATAGACGCCGTTATCGAAGAGACCAGAGCCGAAAAGAAGGCCGAGGAAGAAGCTGAGGCTAAGAAGAGAGAAGAAGAGCAGGCAGCAAGAGAAGCTGAGGAAGCTGCTAAGGAAGCAGAGGAAGCTTCCGAAGAGCCTGAAGCAGAAACAGAAGAGAAATCTGACGCAGAGTAATTTTATCGGATAAGAAAATAAATAAGGCTGTCTCAACGCTTGAGGCAGCCTATTTATATGTCTTTTAATAATTCTTTCTTTTCGCTTGAGGTAAGATAACGCCATTTACCGGTCTCAAGACCGCCTAATTCGATATTCATGAAGCGGATACGCTTAAGCCTTGTTACCTTATACCCCAGGTATTCGCACATCCTTCTTATCTGACGGTTAAGTCCCTGGTGAAGAATGATCTTGAATGACTTATCTCCGGAAGGCTTAAGCTTACAGGGGAGAGTAAGCTGTCCAAGCACCGGAACGCCTGATTCCATTGATCTTAAGAAGTTCTTGTCGTATGGTCTGTTCACTGTGACCAGATATTCTTTCTCGTGACCGTTCTCCGCTCTTAAGAGCTTGTTTACGATAGAACCGTCATTGGTAAGCAGTATCAGACCTGAAGAGTTCTTGTCCAGGCGTCCGACAGGGAAGATGCGTTCGTCAAAACCAATGTAATCAATGATGTTGGACGGATCTCTCTTGTCTGTCGTGCATGTGACTCCGAGAGGCTTATTGAAGGCGATATAAACCATATCGTCATCGGGTGTTACCTTTCTGCCGTTTACGAGCACGATGTCGCCGTCCATGACTTTGCTGCCCTGAACTGCAGTTTCTCCGTTTATGGTAACTTTACCGGATTCTATGAGTGTATCAGCTTCGCGCCTGGAGCAAAGACCGGACGAAGCAATATATTTATTCAGTCTTATGCCTTCGTTATCAGTCCCAGACATCCGGAACCTCGGCTTTGCTTAAAGTGAATGTGAAGGTTGAGCCTTCCTCATACTTACTTTTAACGGTGATAGTCTCACCCATGTAAGTAAGAAGCTCTTTCGCGATAGAAAGACCAAGTCCTGAACCTTTCTTACCACGTGCGCGGTCAGCCTTGAAGAATCTGTCGAAGATGTGGCCGATATCATATTCGTGGATACCTTGACCGGTGTCAGCGACAGAGATATATACCTTTTTCTCTGCTTCGATGTAGTCGGTAAGAATTGTGATGCTCTTGCCGTTAGGCGTATATTTCTTGGCATTGTCCAGAAGGATTACCAGGATCTGTTCTACACGGTCGGGATTACCCATAACGGTAGGAAGATCGCCGTAGTTATTCTGTACGGAGAATTTGATTCCGGCTTCCTTCATGATGGGCTTAAATCTGATCTCGATATTGGAGATAAGATTATTGACGTTGAAAGGGAACATCTTAAATGCGAGCGTTCTGGACTGGAGCTTGGAGAGCTCTAACATGTCGTCGATAAGTCTCGACAGACGCATTGTCTCGTTCAAGATGATCTGATAGTAACGCTGACGGTCGGCTTCCTTCTTTACCATGCCGTCAGACAGAGGCTCGATAAGTCCTCTTAATGTCTGCAGAGGCGTACGGAGCTCGTGAGAGATGTTTGCAACATAGTCCTGACGGAATCTCTCGTTCTTCTGCTCCTCGAAAATATCACGGAAGAAGCCCGTGGCACCGACGACTTTGGTAGGATCCGTGGAATCGAACTTAGGGATTATCGTGCACTGATATGCATAGTCTCTTGTATCGATCTGTCTTGTCTTTGTCTCGCCTGAAGCGATGCAGTCTTCGAAATCGGTCCATACGTCATCAAAAGGAATGAGCTGGAGTCTTTCCGTAAACATGTTATTCTTCTCGGCACGGTCGAAGATCTGGTGAATTGCCTTGTTTGTTGTTACAGGAACTGATTTGCTGTTGACCACTACGATACCGTCTGAAATAACATCGAAGATATCCTGCAGCTGGTTACGTTCTGCAGTAAGTTCACTGATGGATTTTGAAAGTCTGTCAGCAAGGAAGTTGAATGACTGACCGAGCTCACCGATCTCGCCCTTATGGGATTCATCGGCTCTGAT
Organism: uncultured Clostridia bacterium; assembly: GCA_946405115.1. Classification (GTDB taxonomy): domain Bacteria; phylum Bacillota; class Clostridia; order Saccharofermentanales; family Saccharofermentanaceae; genus Saccharofermentans. The sequence continues at coordinate 2,756 of CAMJGB010000208.1, forward strand.
GCTGAAGTTTCCTTTACCGTATTCCATTGCGACTTCATTGATCTTCTGGAGAGGCAATACCATTCGGCTTACAAAAGCATAAGCAGGAACGAGCATCGCGCAAGCAGCCATCAATGTCGCAAGGGATAAGATGTTCAGGTATTTACCGATAAGTCCGTCGTATTTATCGAGCGTTGACATGGAATAAAGGTAGAAAGGGTTTCCTTCGATCGTTAAGGGGATCCTGCAGACGAGGATCTGTTCGGTGAGGCTCAGTTCTTTTATATAGAATCCCATTCCGTTCAGATCTTCATATGGGAACATTGAGATCTCTGAGAACACTTCGGAAGTAGCACCGGGCTTCATATTCCGGTTTTCGAGGCTTGTGCAGTTGACCACCTCGCCGTTCATGTTGACGAGGTAATAGTCATGGCCGGTGGCGTAACTCGATTCAAAGAAATAGCGGCGGAAATCGACGCTGTCAAAAAGCTCCGGATTAGAGGAGAATATCTCGTTATATTTGAGATCCTGGGCAATGGAAGTCTCGACCTCCATTTGTAAAGTAGAGCTTCTTCCCGCAACGATAAAAGCAATTGTCGCAATTATGGCAGATGCCAGGAGTGATAATACGACAAGAGACATTGTTCGCCTGAGAAGCGTACTTTGGAACATTTACGAGACCTCGAATTTATAACCGATACCGTAGATCGTCTGAATGGACCAGGGAGCGTTGTTATATGTGATCTTCTGTCTGATCCTCTTAATGTGGGTATCAACGGTTCTGGAGTCGCCGTTATAATCGATGCCCCAGACAGCTTCCAATATCTGATCACGGCCGAATACCTGTCCCGGATGGGAAGCGAGAAGATAAAGGATCT
>CAMJGB010000209.1 GCA_946405115.1 uncultured Clostridia bacterium
CGCCTCGCTTACACCCTTGATCTCGGCAATCAGCGACTCGATCTCCTCGGGGAATGCCTTCTTGCCCGAAGTAAGAACGATCATCGACTTAACTCTGCCCGTGATGTGGATGGAACCCTTCTTGTCGATATAACCCATGTCACCTGTATGGAACCAGCCGTTCTCGTCGATGACTTCCTTTGTAGCTTCTTCATTCTCGAAGTAACCCTTCATGATACAGTCGGACTTTGTAATGATCTCGCCGATTACGTTAGCACCGTTCTCCTCTGTATCGATCGCAGCCGTGATTCCGATCAACGGACGGCCTACACTTCCGTGAACATTACAAGCTTCGTTAGTAACCGAGATAACGGGTGAAGTCTCAGTAAGACCGTAGCCCATAAAGAAATCAATACCGAAGTTTGTGAATGCATCGATATACTTCTTGTCGATTCCGGCACCGCCGATAACGATCATTCTCATATCGCCGCCGAGGTTATCGAGGATCTCCTTGAATACGGCTCTTCTAAGATCAAGACCGAAGTGCTTCAGGAACTTCGTAACGGGAACCATAACATTAATGAGCTTCTCTTTACCGGAAGCCTTGATACCCTCTTCGATCTTGGAATAGATATTCTCGTAAAGCAACGGCACTGAGATACATACCTCAGGATGCCATTCCTTCAAGTTCTTTACGATATAGCGAAGTCCGTCCGAAAGGCACAGGCAGCCTCCTGCAGACAGAATAAAGAAATCACATGTATTCTCGAAAGTGTGATGCAAAGGAAGGATCGAGAAAGCACGGTCCCCCGGCATTACGAGAAGAGTCTGTGAGATGTAGTAAACATTGGAACAGATATTTCGATGTGTAAGAAGAACGCCCTTACTCATGGAAGTAGTTCCTGAAGTAAACAGGATGATGCGGGGCTCCTCTGTATTAATGGGTGTCGTCATGAAGGAGTCGTCACCCTTCTCGCGCAGAGCCTTACCCTTCTCTATAAGCTCGTACAAGTCTTCGAAGCCGTCCAGGGAAAGGTCCTCTCCCTTACCGAGACCGTCCTTGTACATACAAACGAACTTCTCGATACAAGACTTAACAGAACCTTCCTTCTGCTTGTTCGCGATGGAAACCATCATAGCGTGATGCTTCTGCTGGTAGAAAATAACCTTAGCCTGCGACCTTTCAAGAAGAGCGATAAGCTCGTCCTCAGGAAGCATTCTGTCAAGAGGCACGCCGACAGAATCCGTATCAAGGATAGCGTTGTAGCAAAGGTGCCACTCATAGGAGTTCGCGCCTACTACTGCAAGGCGGTCTCCCTTGTATTTGCTGTTAAGGATATATGTGCCGAGGCTCTTGATGTCGTCCGCATACTCAGCGTAAGTTCTGTGCGTCTCGGATTCCTTGGGATTTCTTCTGAATATAAAAGCGTCAAGCGCCGCATGCTTCTCACATGCATTCATCATCAGGTCACGAATATTCTCGTGATATTCTGCCTTGTATATAGCTGTACCGGTTATCTCGCGCATTACGCCCTCCGTCTCAAAACTATAAGATAATAACATTTTGATTATTTTAAGTCTACCGAGTTTGACTTAATAAATAATATCGTTATTATGATTATAGATCTTAGCGAATTAACATTGTTAAACATAGTAAATATCGAGGTTTGAAGACATGGCCGAGGACAAGACAACAGAAGTAAACTCTAAGGATAAGCACAAGCATCTGGACGAGAAGTACCCTACCAAGAGAGGTATCAGAGGTAACCTTGCGAAGATCGGTTTCCTTCTCCTTACAGATATCTTTACGAACTTCAAGTGCGTAGGAAGAGACAACTTCCCCAAGAACAATCCTTACGTTGTTGCTTCAAACCATCAGTGCTTCGCTGACGGTGTTCTTATCGACAAGTGGCTTCCGCGCGGACACTTTAAGTGGATGTGCGCTCTCGTAGGCGCTGACCTCGAGACAGACTACGGCCACCTCGGAAGACTCATCATGAAGGTAGGACGCGGTATTGCCGTCGACAGATACGGCAACCCCGTAAGAGGTCTCATCAAGGCTAAGAAAGAAGTTGAGAAGGGTAACATCTGTTTTGTTTTCCCTGAAGGAACAAGAACACACGATGGTAAGCTCGGCCCCATGAAGGACGGTGCTGCTTACATCGCAGTTAAGGCAGGCGTTCCCCTCGTCCCTATCTACATCTCCGGTGCATATCAGATCTGGCCCAGAACTCAGAAGTGGCCTCACCCCTGGAAGGCACCTTTCAAGAGAAAAAAGCTCATCATTTATGTAGGTGAACCCATCTACGGTAAGGACTATGACAACGATGCCCATAAGGTAACGGATGCTTTCAGTAAGTGGATGCACGACATGGAGAAACTCCATATCGATCCCGACCTCGGTTAACTTATTATTTATATTATAATTCGTTAACATTCCGTTTTTAATTAACTCTTAATTTCTTGATAAAATACTAATCAGAGAAGTATGTCCCTGAGGAGGTATTTGTATGGAAGAAAAGATGCGCCTTGTAACAAGAAGCGATTTTGACGGTTTGGTATGTGCAATGCTCTTTAGAGAGCTTGATGTCATAGGCGATATCAAGTTCGTTCATCCTAAGGATGTCCAGGATGGCAAGGTTGAACTTTCCAACAACGACATCACAACTAACCTCCCGTTCGATCCCAGAGTAGGCATCGCATTTGATCACCACGAGAGTGAGCTTTCCAGAAACGATATGGAAGCTATCAAGGAGCAGTATATCTGCTATGTAGCAAAATCCGCAGCAAGAGTCGTATACGAGTACTACGGCGGTGCGGAGACATTCAAGACAGTTACTACTGAGATCATGGAAGCCGTTGATAAGGGCGACTCCGCAGACTTCACGATTGATGAGATCTTGAACCCTACAGGCTGGGTACTCATGAACTTCCTTATGGATGCGAGAACAGGTCTCGGCCGTTTCCACGATTTCAGAATTTCCAATTACCAGCTCATGATGGAGCTTATCGACTTCTGCGTCGATCATACGATCGATGAAGTTCTCGCTCTCCCCGACGTTAAGGAAAGAGTAGATCTTTACTTCGAGCAGCAGGAGCTTTTCAAGCAGCAGCTTAAGGATGTTGTAGTTATCCACGACAAGGTTGCAGTCATCGACTTAAGACCTCTCGAGACTATCTATGCAGGAAACCGTTTCATGGTATATGCCATGTGGCCTGAAGTAGAGATGAGCGTTCATGTAGCATGGGGCTTCAAGAAGCAGAACACTGCTGTAATGATCGGTAAGTCCATCATCAACAAGGCAGGTACTCTCGACATCGGTCAGCTCTGTCTCGACTACGGCGGAGGCGGACATCCTAACGCAGGTACATGTCAGCTCGACAACGATAAGGTTGATGCCGAGCTTCCGAACATCATCGCAATGCTCAACACACACGTTTGATCAAAGCTTATAAATTCACAATTGAACTATTTTTATGGTTTTCTTATTAGATGCGTACAACCTGTCGTTCGCTCTTGCAGCTGCAGCGACCATAATCTGTCTTTCGAACTTGTTATTCACAAGTGTTCAGGGCAGGATGGG
>CAMJGB010000210.1 GCA_946405115.1 uncultured Clostridia bacterium
CCGACATACCGTATTTAGCCATATAAGCTGAGATCGTTCCGCCGCCGCCGACATCGACCTTACCGAGCTCGCCTGTCTGCCACGGGATACTGTTCTTGGCAAATACTCTGGTAATCTCAGATACAAAATCACCTGTAGCTTCGCTTGAACCGCTCTTTCCCCTTGCGCCCGTATACTTCTCAAGCTTAATACCATGCGACATGAATGCAGTATTACGCTTCTCATATACGCTCGCATACTTAGGATCATAAGCAGTAGAAACGTCTGTAGAGAGCATCTTTGATGCAGCAATGATCTTACGGTACTTAAGCATATCAAGACTGCCGTCACCTGACTTTGCTACGATCTCCATAAGGAAGTTCTCATACAGTACGGACTGCGCACCGGAATTGGCATAAGAACCAATCTCCTCTTTATCCGTGAGCATTGTGATACAAGTCTTATTGGGCTTCTCCTGAGCAAGCAGTGCCATAAGTGCAGGATATGCACATACCTTGTCATCGTGTCCGTAACCAGCAATAAAAGCTCTGTCAAATCCGACATCTCTTGCCTTAACGGCAGGAACAACTTCGAGCTCTCCTGTTACGAAATCTTTCTCAACAATACCGTACTTATCGTTTAAGAACTTAAGGATATTGGCTTTAAAGGCTTCCTTAACACTTGAATCCTTCTTCTTGCCGTTAAGAGGCATACCGCCGATAACAAGATTAAGTTCTTCACCCGTAACGATATCAGAAGCCTTCTTATTCTCCTTATCAAGATGAGGAAGCAGATCCGTGATGTAGAAGATCGGATCGGAATCATCTTCACCTACAGTAATCTTGTGCTTAACACCGTCTGCCGTGTAGATAACACCGTGAACAGCAAGCGGGATCGTAGTCCACTGATACTTCTTGATACCGCCGTAATAGTGAGTCTTAAAGTAAACAGCTTCATTATCCTCATAGATAGGATTCGGCTTAAGATCAAGTCTGGGAGAATCGATATGAGCGCCGAGGATATTGAAGCCTTCGCTTACATCCTTCTTACCGATAACGGCCATGATCAGACCCTTATCCTTAATGCTCGCGTAAACCTTATCGCCTGCCTTGAGCTTCTTCTTGGACTCTATATCTACAAAGCCGAGCGAAGAAGCAGCCTCGATGGAATTCTCCGTAAACTCTCTTTCGGTCTTGCTCTTGTCAAGGAATGTCTTATAGTCCTCGGCAAAAGCCATGCATGCATCTAAATCAGAATTGGAAATACCTTCATAAAGATTAGGGTACTTCGCGAAAAGCTCATCGTTCTTATCAGAAGCCTTCTTAGCTGCCATGATAAAACCTCTATTCTAATTATGTTTTATATTTTGATTAAACGCCCTCTTCAACACCGGCGTCGGAGCCCAAAGAATCAGGCTCACCTGCATTGGGATCAGCATCAGGTACGAAGTCTACGTTACCTTCAGGATTACCGTTATCACCTACAGGAGCGGATGCTTCGAAGTTAGGATCTGTCTCAGAAAGATTTACTGTGAGAACATAACCTGTTACGCCGCTTGTAGTTGTAATCTTGCTGTATGCGCCGTCTTCCTCATGGAACTGAACACACTCACCTGCATAGAGGCTTCCGATTACCGTGCTGTCCTCAGCTGCCTGAGTATAAACTGAGATACCGTCATTAAGAGAGTATCTGACTGAATCAACAACAACCTCAGATGTCTTGGAAGTATTGAAGTTGAGAAGTCCCTTTGTCTTAAAGATAAGAAGCATTGCTCCGAATCCGATACCTACACAGAGAATAAAGATAATAAGTGTGCGGATAATGGACTTAACAACAGGGTGCTTCTTAGGCTCATGAGATGAAGAAGCCTTAGCTGGCTCTGCATCAAATGAAGAATAGGAAGGCTGCTCAACAGCATTTCTGTTAAATACTGTAGTCTCAGCAGACTTAGTATCGTTATTAAAGTTAGCGAAAGGATCACCTGTTCCTGCTACGAAAGGATTCTCCTCGATCTCAGGCTCTTCCTCAGCAGCCTTTGCAACTACTGCATCACCGGGAAGGATCAATGTGGACTCGATCTCAACAACTGCAAATGAAAGTCCGAACTTAACACCGAGATTGCCTGCTGTATTAACGATCTCATGAGCCTTAGACTCTGTTGACATGGGACGAACGAGGATCGCATTTCTGTTCTTAGCAGGCATGTACTTGGAAATACCGATACCCATAAGGCAAAGGCTGTCTCCGTCCTTGAGCTTAAGATGAACCTTCTTGTCAGGAACTACAGGTCCGTCCTGAGGCATCTTGCCGAGGAACTGAGTAAGAGTAAATCTGTCAGGATGATTAGCTTCCTCAGCGGGAGTGATGGCACCCATCTGAACATATCTGTGTGCCATTGTCTGCTCTTCTGTAAGAGCCATGATCTTGCCGTCTCTGACGAGTACAGCCTTTGTATTACCGATGTGGATGATTCTTAATGTGTCGCCCTCGACAACAGCGAGAGTCATAGAAGCTCTGAGTGGCTGACCTCCGTGAGCAACGATAAAGTTACATACATGAACGTTAAGGATATTAACAACCTGGTTAGAGAATGATTCGAAGTCGAGAACCGGCTGTCCCTGTGCATTAGCTACGATCTTAGTGAGCTCTTCGTTAAGCTCGATGTTAAGAAGTGCAGCATTAGTATCAGCTCCCTGAGTTGAGAATAATGCAACCACCTGGATAGGAGATGTTGATCTCGCTGTTCTGACAAACTCGCCCGGGAAATCGGCCATTGTTCTGTAAAGAGTATGGAAGAAAATATTCTCCTGAGGCTGATTAGGAACCAGGTTTGTCTCAAGTACGCATGTAGATACTGTCTTACTCATATGTAACTCCGTTTTAAAGTTTTCAGATTTTTGCCTTACCTATTATATATAAAAAAGCCCGTTTAGACAAAACATCTAAACGGGTTTATTAAAAATCACCTAAAACAATGGTTTTTAATTGTTATTGGAAAGGCTTGAAGTGATTGTTGTCTGGCTCTCCATATCGTTATCTACGATGCAGATATAGGAACGTCCGCGGTTAACTTCGAGCTCCTCACCATTCTCGTTAAATACAATAATAGGTGAATTAGGACCGCTCTTGCTCCATGTGATAGGGATGATTCTGCCGTCAGAAACATACCAGCCTTCACCGCCGTCCTCAAGGTAAGCATCGATTGTTGTATCACCGTGAGGCTGAATATTTGCATAGAGAACAAATACGTTTGTAAATGAGATCTGTGTGCCTGTTGTCTCATCAATCTGAGGATTGCCGTACTGAGACTTGGAATAAAGACCTGTCAAAGGATCATATGTGAAGAGTGCATCAGGGTTTGTACCTGAGAAGTAAACGTTGATCTGGTCACAAGGATCACCTGTCTCAAGATCAGCGGAATTGCCGGGTACAAAGTTAAAGAGCATGTTATCAACTGTGTTGGTCATTGAAATCTCATTGTACTCAATAGCCTCAAGGATATGTCTTCCGTCTGTAACAGCTGTATGCTCGATAGCTCTCTGAGACTTCCAAAGAGCATCTCTCCAGAAGAACAATCCGT
>CAMJGB010000211.1 GCA_946405115.1 uncultured Clostridia bacterium
AGAAGGTTAAGGTTCAGGGTAAGCACAAGAAGCAGTCCGGCGGTCACGGTCAGTACGGTGACGTTTGGATCGAGTTCGAGCCTAACTACGATACAGAAGATCTCGTATTCGAAGAGAAGGTATTCGGCGGTGCCGTTCCTAAGAACTACTTCCCTGCAGTTGAGAAGGGACTCCAGGAGTCCATCGAGAAGGGTATTCTCGCAGGCTATCCTGTAGTTAACCTCAAGGCTACACTCGTAGACGGTTCCTACCACGACGTAGACTCCAACGAGCAGTCATTCAAGATGGCAGCTCACCTCGCATTCAAGGCAGGTATGGAGCAGGCTGATGCAATCATCCTCGAGCCTATCTCATCCGTTGAGATCCACGGACCTGAGGAGAAGCAGGGCGACCTTCTCGGCGACCTCAATAAGAGAAGAGGCCGTGTAATGGGTATCGGCGCTGATGAGCTCGGCTGCGTTATCAATGCAGAAGTTCCTACATCTGAGATGGGCGACTACGCTACAGACCTTAAGGCTATGACTCAGGGTCTTGGATGGTTCGCTATGGAGCATGCAAGATATGAGCCCGCTCCGTCTGACGTATCAGCAAAGGTTATCGCAGATGCTAAGTCAGCAGAAGAATGATATCGCTACTTAATTGATTAATTACCGCGCTCCTTCGGGGGCGCGGTTTTTGTTGTTGACAAAGAGGGTAGAAGATAGTAACATATGAACAATTGAACATATGAACGAACAATCATATGAGGAGGAAACCAACATGGCACATGACCACAGCAATCTGCTTAAGCACGTAAAAGCTGATATGCCCAAAGACGAGACTTTGCAGGACTTAGGCGATCTGTTCAAGGTGTTTGGCGACACAACAAGAATCAAGATAATGTATGCACTCCACGAAGAAGAACTGTGTGTATGCGCTATCTCGGAGCTTCTCAACATGACACAGTCAGCTATCTCGCACCAGCTTAAGACATTGAAGGATGCGAATCTGGTAGCAAGCAGAAGAGAAGGAAAAACAGTTTACTACAGCCTTTCTGACGATCACGTTAAGTCGATCATCGCAGAAGGCTACGAGCATATAACTGAGTAATTAAAAATAGAAAGGTAATAAACACTATGAAGAAGACATTTGAATTGGAAGATCTCGATTGCGCTAACTGCGCAAGAAAGATGCAGGAGGCTGTAGAGAAGATCGAAGGCGTTAAGTCCTGTTCCGTAAATTTCATGACACAGAAGATGATCCTCGAGGCTGACGACGACAAGTTCAATGCAATCCTTAAGGAAGCGATCGCAGTTATGAAGAAGGTTGAGCCTGACTGCACAGTATTGGTTTAAGTGAGGGATTAAACATATGAAGTTCAAGCTTACACGTAAACAGAAGAAGATGCTGTACAGGATAATCGCTGCAGCAGGATTACTGGTAATAGCAGTGGTTGTCACACATCTTATAGACTTACCCTGGTGGGCCGAACTTCTTATATATGTAATACCTTATATCGTATCCGGCTATGATGTTCTCAAGACCGCCGTGATCAACCTCCTTCACGGTCAGGTCTTTGATGAGAAATTCTTAATGATGGTAGCAACTGTCGGAGCTTTCGGTTCCGGCGAGTATCCGGAAGCTTCGACGGTCATGCTCTTCTATCAGGTCGGTGAATTATTCCAGAGCATCGCTGTCGGAAGATCGAGAAAGTCGATCTCGAGTCTTATGGACATAAGACCTGACAGTGCAACGGTAATAAGGGATGGAATAGAAAGTACGGTAAGTCCTGACGAAGTAGAAGTCGGGGAGATCATAGTAGTAAGACCGGGTGAGAAAATCCCGCTCGACGGTATTGTCGAAGAGGGTACAAGCTCGGTCAACACGGCTGCCCTCACGGGCGAGTCGGCTCCGGTTGACGTTAACTACAGCGACAATGTCATTAGCGGTACAGTAAATCTTACGGGTGTCATCAAGGTTAAGACCACGAGCACCTTCGGTGAGAGTACGGTATCGAAGATCTTGGAGCTCGTTGAGAATTCATCGGAGAAGAAGGCGAAGGTCGAGAACTTCATCACTAAGTTTGCAAGATGGTATACACCTTGCGTTGTAATTGCAGCTTTGCTGCTTGCGGTTGTGCCGCCGCTTGTCCTCGGCATGGGATCTTGGGATGTATGGAAGACATGGCTTGTAAGAGCATGCGTATTCCTCGTTGTATCGTGCCCCTGTGCGCTTGTTGTATCGGTTCCGCTGTCATTCTTCGGAGGCATCGGTGGCGCTGCAAAAGAGGGAATCCTCATCAAGGGTGCGAACTACATGGAGACGCTCGCTTCCATCGATACAGTTGTGTTCGATAAGACGGGTACGCTTACAAAGGGTATCTTCGCAGTAGAAGACATTCACCCGCAGGAGATCGATAAGACGGATCTTCTCGATATCGCAGCAGCGTGCGAGAGCTTTTCGAGCCATCCTGTAGCGCAGTCTGTCGTAAGAGCTCACGGGGACCACATTGATAAGGACAGAATCTCGGATGTAAAGGAGATCGCGGGCAAGGGCGTAGAGGCCGTAATTGACGGCGTCAGATACTTCTGCGGTAACGGTCCTCTCATGGAGCTTTGCAAGGCTGATTACCACGACTGCCACTTAACGGGAACGATCATCCACATTGCAAAGGAAGTAAGCGAGGGCAAGACGGAGTACCTCGGACACATCGTCATTAACGACGAGATCAAGGAAGATTCCGCTTCTGCCGTAAAGACATTAAAGAAGATCGGCATCAAGCGCGTGGTAATGCTCACGGGCGACAAGGAGAAGGTTGCAAAGAGCGTTGCCGAGAAGCTTGGACTCACCGACTACCATGCGGAGCTTCTTCCTGCAGATAAGGTGGAGCGCGTCGAAAAGCTCCTCTCCGAAGGATGCAAGCTCGCTTTCACGGGCGACGGTATAAACGATGCTCCTGTATTGATGAGAGCCGACCTCGGTATCGCGATGGGCGCCATGGGCTCGGATGCAGCAATCGAATCCGCAGACGTTGTTCTCATGGACGATAAGACGATGGGCATCGCGAAGGCAGTTCTTATTGCAAGAAAGACGATGAGAATAGTAAAGGAGAATGTGTTCTTCGCACTCGCAGTTAAGGCTTTGATCCTGGTGCTCGGCGCCGTTGGTATAGCTAATATGTGGCTTGCCGTATTCGGTGATGTAGGAGTGCTCATCCTCGCAATCTTAAACGCCGTAAGAGCGATGAAGATCAAATTCAAATATTGATAATTATTTCTATAAAAAATATAAATAAAGACCACAATGCCCTCCCGTAACAGGAGGGCATTATGGCAACCAGTTATCCTAACAATGAGGAAATTAATCTATTCTGTAGATCGTCGTTCCTTCCTCGGGGAAGTATGCGACGGGAGTAAGATTCTGAGCGAAGAACTCTTTGTTGTAGTAGACGCCGTCCGGATACTGGAATCCGAAGAACTCAGGATCGTCTACGAGGTATGTGATGCCTCTCTCGTGACAGTATCTTCTGAACTCATCGATGTTGTTATTG
>CAMJGB010000212.1 GCA_946405115.1 uncultured Clostridia bacterium
CGTTCTTTTTTTATGATTGGAGGTGTTACACATCGCTAAAGCAAACGGAAATCAGATGGTGAACGATAACATCAAGTTCAGCAAGGTAAGACTTATCGACGCTGAAGGCAACATGGTGGGTGTAGTACCTATCGATGATGCACTGAAGGCGGCAGACGAAGCTGACTTGGACCTTGTCTGTATCTCAGCTAATCCCGATAACCCTGTCTGCAGAATTATGGATTACGGCAAGTACCTTTTCGAGCAGAGCAAGAGAGAGAAGGAAGCTAAGAAGAAGCAGAAGGAGACCGAGCTTAAGGAAGTCGGCATGAAGCTTACAACCGATACACACGATATCGAAGTTAAGCAGAAGATGGTCATTAAGTTCCTTAAGAATGGTGACAGAGTTAAAGTTAAGATCAGATTCCGCGGACGCGAGATGGCATACCAGCAGCAGGGATATCAGGTCATGGAGAAGTTCATGGAAGGTATCGCTGAGTACGGACAGATTGACAAACAGCCTAAGGTAGAAGGACGTGACATGGTTATGTTCGTTGTTCCTAAGAAGAGTAAGTAATAGCAAGGAGGACATATTTACAATGCCTAAGCAGAAGACACACAGTTCATCTAAGAAGAGATTCAAGGTTACGGGTACCGGTAAGGTTTTGAGAGCACAGGCTTTCCGCCGTCATATCCTCAGCAAGAGACCTACAAAGAGAATGCGTCACTTGCGCCACAACATTCTTGCTTCTGAGCAGAACAGAAAAGTCATTCGCAAGATGATCCCTTATATGTGATAGGAATTGAATGGAGGAATTAACAAATGTCTAGAGTTAAAAGAGGAATTCGTACAAGAGCTCGTCATAAGAAGGTATTGAAGCAGGCTAAGGGTTACTTTGGTAAGAAGAGCAAGCTCTTCAAGGTAGCTAATCAGCAGGTTCTTAAGTCCGGTAACTATGCTTACAGAGACAGAAGACAGAAGAAGAGAGATTTCAGAAAGCTTTGGATCGCAAGAATCAATGCTGCAGCTCGTTTGAACGGCATGTCTTACTCCAGATTCATGGATGGTCTTAAGAAGTCCGGTGTTGAGCTCGACAGAAAGGTTCTTTCTGATATCGCTATCACAGATCCTAAGGGCTTCACAGCACTCGTTGAGAAGGCTAAGGCTGCTCTCTGATTGTTGAGTTGAAATTTTGATATAAAAAGAGGTTTTCCAATGGAGAACCTCTTTTATTTATTTTATGGCTTATGGTAGATAAACACAGATTAACTGAAGCAACATGGGACCTGATGACACAGCTTCTGGAGGTTGACAGTATCGATGATGCGTTGGCCGGAAGCCTTGAGATCATTGTAAGGGCACTGGACAGTGAGGCTGGTGCGATCTGGCTTCTTGACAAAAAGTCTGACCGTCTTGTGCCGATATTTCACATAGGTCCCGTTGATCTAACTAACATCAGCATCGAGAACGGTATCGGTATCGAGGGTGTGGTAACCAAGACAGGTGAGTCTATTATGGTTACCGATGCATCTACCGATAAGAGATTTGACGGCAGTGTCTTCGATGACAACAAACTCATAACGAAGACGATGATCTGCGTTCCTGTCCGTAATGTTAAGGACGTCATAGGTTGTTTTATTATCGTCAATAAGAACGACGGCAATCTCTACGATGAGGAAGAACTTGCGCTTTGTGAGCATGTTTCCAATCTTGCGGGTATGACTATCGCCGAGAAGGGTCTTGATGTATCCGTTGAAGAGAATAAAGAAGTTCTCGTTTCCTTAAGAGAAGTAACAAAGGAATATCAGAACGGCGAGAATATTAACCGCGTTCTTAAGGGCATTAATCTTGATATCTACAAGAATGAATTTGTTGTTATCTTAGGTGAGTCAGGCTGCGGTAAGTCAACTCTGATGAACCTCGTAGGCGGTATGGATTTCCTGTCGGGAGGAACGCTTACGATTGAGGGTAAGGATTTTTCCCATCCGACAGATGATGAACTTACAGAATTCAGAAGAAAGTATGTAGGTTTTATTTTCCAGCAGTACAATCTCATGCCTAATCTTACGGCTCTTGAGAATGTTCGCTTCATCGCAGAACTTGTTGATGATCCGATGTCTCCGGAAGAAGCTATCGATAAGGTTAAGCTTACCGACCGTGCTCACAACTTCCCGGGCCAGATGTCCGGCGGACAGCAGCAGAGAGTATCGATCGCACGAGCTCTCGTTAAGAGGCCGAGTCTTATCCTTGCAGATGAGCCTACGGCTGCCCTTGATTATGTGACGAGTGTGGAAGTACTTCAGGTTATTGAGGACATCATTAAGTCCAAGGGTACAACGGTCCTTATGGTTACGCATAATGCTGAGATAGCCAAGATGGCCGACAGGATTATCAAGATGCGTAACGGTAAGATCGCAAGCATTAAGAAGAATATCAAGCCTTTGCACGCAAGCGAACTCGTCTGGTAATAATGAAACAAACTCAGGTAAAAGATGCTGCACGTAACATCAAAAAGCAGATGGTATCCTATCTGTCTATTGTTGTTATCTCCATGCTCGCAGTACTTACGTATCTGGGTATTAATTATGCTGCGCGTGCTATCGAGAGAAACTCGACCGATTTCTATACAAAAACACATTTCAGGGATGCTGAAGTTCTCTCGACATATCTTATTACTCCGCGTGATATAGAGGCATTAAGAGCCCTTGAGGGAGTAAGTGATGTTGAAGGCATATACAGATTAAACTGCAAAGTATATCAGGAAGATACCGTAACCTCTGTAATGGCGATGTCCATCACAAGCAGGATCAATATCCCGGAGGTTGTTGAAGGCAGGCTTCCTGCCAATAGCGGGGAGTGCGTGATCGAACGCGAGATCATTGATGATACCGGTCTTAGTATCGGTGACACGATTACACTGCTTAGCGATCAGCATACGATGCCCCAATTCCTCAACAGATGTGATTTTGTTATTACCGGAATTGTCCGTCATCCTGATCACACCTGTTCCAGAACTCTTGCTCCGGGCGATCGTTATGTGCTTTTAAGTCCCGATGCGTTTGATACAGATGAATTTGGTAATAACTACATGTCTGCCGCTATCAGGTTCACCGGTACAGACCAGTATGACATCATGAGCGATGATTATCTTGAATATATATCCGGAACTCTCGACAGCATTAACACCTTGGCTGATTCGCGTGCGGTCATAAGATATGAAGAGATAAGAAATCAATATCAGGACCAGATAAATGAAGGTCAGTCGCAGCTTCAGGATGCCGAAGGTCAGCTTACGGATGCAAGAGCTGAATTGGATCTTCACTGGCAGGAATATTATGACGGTGTTTCACAGTTAAATGACGCCGAACAGCAGCTTACCGATGCTGCCAATCAGCTTGCTTCGGCAAGAGCTCAGCTGGATGAAGGTGCAATTCAGCTTGAAGATGCAAGAGCTCAGCTTGCGTCTGCACGTGCACAGCTTGATTCAGCAAGAGATGAACTCACGGCAGGATGGGCACAACTTGAGGCCGGACGTATCCAGCT
>CAMJGB010000213.1 GCA_946405115.1 uncultured Clostridia bacterium
TGTTAAGCTTGCAATCGCTGCTGTTACTTCGCTTAGAACGGTCGGTATTGTCAAACAATAGTAAAATATCGCGCGCGTTGATTACTATATAATGTAATCATGGCATTCAATCGTAATATCTACAACACTCGTTATGAGATCGAACAGAAGAGTCTTCCTCAGCGTTTCTATGAGACGCCGAAGGATGTTATTGCGAGTGTTTTGGATTCCGGTACGAATACTTTTTATAAGCTTTTCAAGGTGCTTATAGAGCGCACGGGCGAAGCATTTCCTTACAAGGAATCAGACTTTTCTACCAAGTGTTTTAAGTTTAATGACGGTGCCTTCGGATGCTTCGTAACTTTGCCTAAGCCAGAGTCCGTTATGCTCTGCGCTCACGTTATCTATATCTTCACACCTGACTTAAGTAAGCTCATGTTCTTTACCGTTGAATCGGATGAATTCATCGGACGTATGAACTACAAGCTTTGTTCCATTACTAAGGACGGTAAGCATATCGTACACGGCGGCTGCCCCATGACTGCTTCCGGCATCATCGGCATGGTTACCGAGATATATCAGGGGCAAGCTTCTTAATACATGCTAAGACAGATAATACTTGACGGTCAGATCTATGTTTACGACTTGACCAGAAAGCGCGTAAGAAACATCAATCTTCGAATCAATCCCGACGGTTCCATCAAGGTATCTTGTCCATCACGCACCACTATCGGCGAGGTGGAAAACTTCTTAAGATCTGAGACGGCTTTCATAAGAAGAAGTCTTGCCAAGGTAAACTCCAGAATAGACAATGCGGCCCGCCCGAGTACATACGAGAACGGGGAGCAGGTGAAGGTGTTCGGCGAGGTCTGTACGCTTCATGTAAACGACGGTTTTCCCTTCAGGGGTGTGCGCTACATCTATCCTGATATCTATGTTAAAGCTGCAACTCCGGAGCAGGCTGAGCGCGCGTACCAGAATTGGAGAAAGAAGAAACTCAGTGCGAAGATACTTGAGATGATCGAGTACTACTATCCCATGTTCGAGAAGAAGGGGGTTAAGCCTCCCACGAAGATTACGTTCCGCACCATGAGTTCAAGGTGGGGTGTGTGCACACCGTCGACGGGGAAGCTTACTTTCAACTATAATCTGTTCGAAGCTCCCGAGGAACTCATTGCTTACGTTGTTGTACACGAGCTTGCGCACTTCCTCGAGGCGAATCATTCGGAGCGTTTCTGGGCTCATGTGAAAGACATCATGCCCGACTACAAGATAAGGCGTAAGACGCTTCGCGAATACTGAGGTAACTATGAGATACAAGCTTGTTATATTTGACCTTGACGGTACTGTCCTTAACACTATCGGAGGCCTTACACATGCGGTCAACGCAGCGCTTGCCATGAACGGCATCGCACCCAAGGACACGGATGAAGTTAAGGCAATGATAGGAAACGGCACAAGGAAGCTCATAGAAAGATCCCTGGCATCAGTGCCTTCCGGGGACAAGCTTTTCGAAAAGGTGTATTCAGATTACAGCAAGTTCTACCTCGAGAACTGCTCTTACGATACTTTCCCTTACGAGGGTGTGCCGGAGATGCTGAAGGCTTTAAGGGAGCATGGCATTAAATGTGCTGTTGTTACGAATAAACCCGATGCTGCTGCAAAGAAACTCATTGAGGAGAACTTCGGGAAACTTATCTTAGAGACTCACGGCAACGTGCCCGAGGTTCCTGTTAAGCCTGATCCCACGTTTGTTTATAAGACGATGGAAAGTCTCGGTGCATCTTCTTCCGAGACTGTATATATCGGTGATTCCGATGTCGATATTAAGACAGGCATTGCCGCAGGCATCGATTATATTTCTGTAGACTGGGGTTTTAGATCCCGCGATTTTCTCATAGAAAACGGGGCCGGATTAATATTCTCCGACCCCGCAAGTTTAACTTCTTATCTTTGTGATTAAAGCATCTTAGCTCTTAACTCGTCACCGGAGAGAGGTGAGAGGAGTGCAGGTGCGATATCGAATACCGTCTTACAGCCGAAGTCGCCCTTCTGCTCGAGCTTATATACTGCTCTTGCATAAGCGAGGAGTACGGAAGCTGTGAACTCAGGGTTGGAGTCGAGCTTAAGGCTGTACTCGATGATGTGCTTGTGACAGCCGTTCTCTCCTGTAACGCCGGAACGGAATACGAAGCCTCCGTGGTTAAGTCCTGCATGGTTAGCATTGAACTCTTCCTCAGAGATGAAGTGTACTGTTGTGTCGTAATCAGCGAAGTAGTTAGGCATTTCCTTGATAGTCTTCTCGATCAAAGCCTTATCAGCGCCTTCCTCAGCTACTACGAAGCACTCTCTTGTATGCTTCTGTCTTGTTGTAAGTTCAGGGTTGGAACCGGATCTTACTGCATCGAGAGCAGCGGGTACGGGAATTGTGTACTGCTTGCCGTTCTTAACGCCTTCGATTCTTCTGATTGCATCGGAGTGCCCCTGGGAAACGCCCTTGCCCCAGAATGTGTAGTCGTGACCCTCGGGAAGGATGCAGTTGCTGTAAAGTCTCTGGAGTGAGAACATTCCGGGATCCCATCCTGCAGAGATGATGGATACTTTGTTAGCCTTCTTGGAAGCCTCGTCAACAGCCTTGAAGTGCTCAGGAATCTTAGCGTGTGTATCGAAGCTGTCGATAATGTTTGCAAGTGCTGCGTACTCAGGTGTTGTTACGGGAAGGTCTGTAGCAGAACCGCCGCAGTTAACGAGTACGTCGAACTCTGCTGCCTTCTCCTTGAGGTCGTTAACAGAGTAGACGGGAACGCCTGCTGCCTTGATCTTTACAGAAGCGGGATCACGTCTTGTGAATACACCCTTAAGCTCCATGTCGGGGCAGCGGGAGATCTCACTCTCAACGCCTCTTGCCAAGTTACCGTAACCGATAATACCAATCTTAATAGCCATAATAATATGCCTCCGTAGGCGAAATTTTCGTCTCGATTATAAAGTATTGTTTTCTTTTTTTAAATATTTATTGTAAAAAAATGTTGTAAAATATAAATAGCTTAACAAGCATCAAAAAGGGAGGTGATCCTCGTGTCAATTAAGATAATCACAATCAGCAGACAGTTCGGAAGCGGCGGCAGAACAATTGCCAAGGCACTCGCAGAGAAGCTCGGTTACGACTATTACGATAGGGAGATTATCGAAGATGTTGCCGAGAAGACAGGTTTCTCGAAGGAAGTAGTTGCTTCCAAGGGCGAGGAAGCTCCCGGTAAGAGCATTTTCTCTTATGGATTCGAGTCTCAGGCTACTCCCGGAATCATGAACGGCATGACAATGAATGACTATATCTGGTCTGTTCAGAGAAAGGTAATCAAGGATATCGCAGACAGCGGCAAGCCGTGTGTAATCGTAGGCCGTTCTGCAGACTTTATTCTCAAGGATTACGATTCCGTTCTTAATGTTTATATCTGTGCTGACATGGATTTCCGTAAGGACCGTATCGTCAGACTCTAC
>CAMJGB010000214.1 GCA_946405115.1 uncultured Clostridia bacterium
CAACGGTTGCAAGAAATGAAGCAGTTATCTGTGTTGCAAGATGAACCAAGGAAAAGTAGTAGCACGTCCTCCCCCAGAACGGCATCATGCCGATAGTAGCAGCAATAACGGGAGTAAGCACGTTGCTTAAAGATTCCGGGACACGAAGCTTTTCGAGGAAGAAACTTATCTTGTCTCCAAAAAGCCTGATGGAGAGCGATGCAGCAAAACTCATGAGAAAGCCTGTCGAAAGGCAGCTGTACGGATCTTTAACAATCAGGATTATTGTTGCAAGAGAAAGCCCCGAGATATAGTCTCTGGAAAGAAAGCTTAAGATACTCATGACTGACGCTCGCGTTACCGACTCTGACCACCCCGTAAAGGCTCCTATCAGAACGCAGAACCCGATATAAAACGGCGCTGCTTTCTTTCTTTTTACATGAAACTTCGAGATTATCTCCGTAATGATCATGAGAAAGCCCGCATAATGAGTTCCCGATACAGCGAGAAGGTGTGAACAGTCAGACAGACGGAAAGCACGGGTAACATTCTCATCAACAAGAGACGTATCCCCCATAAACAAAGCTGCAGCCAAGGCTTTGTCATCATCTTCAAAGGAAGATAATGCAAATATTCTCGCCTTATAGAAGAACCGCTGAATACCGGAAGATATCTGAGTTAAGAAGGAACCTCGCGATACCGTAATTATTAAGTCGGGATACAATACTCCCGTTATGCCCTTTCTTCTAAGGTAAGACATATAATCAAACTCACCGGGATTAGTCGGAGGCTTATATATCTTAAGTAAACCCTCTATATGCACGGTGTCTCCGGGCATGAGATCATCTTCAGAAGAAGTTTTGTAGAGCAAACGCCCGTAATCACGAGTTCTGATCTCAACCTCAGCCGTACCGTCCAAGGAATATTCAACGTGCCTTACTACTCCAGTGCAGTTAATACTCTGCGATCTGTCTGTCATGGGCTTAAAGGCAACATAAAGATTTACTAAAAGCATTAACAGAAGTGCCGGCAAAACCAACGGCCGTCTTCTTATGAAGTCCCTTATTTTATTAATTAATCCCTTAATCTGATTACCACGTAACATACCATTATGTTAAAATGGTGGAGTTCAGAATATAACTACGAAATGGATACAATTTTCGACAATTTTCGACAAAGATCTAGAGCATGGATATCAACTTCAGAAAAGCAAAATTCAAGGCTTTGGCAGCCACAATAGAGCAGTGTCCGGATACTGATGTACCGGAGATCGTAATGTCAGGAAGATCCAATGTCGGCAAGTCTTCTCTGATCAATGCACTCGCAGATAACAGCAAGCTTGCAAGAGTATCGCAGACACCAGGTAAGACACGTGCTGTTGTATTCTTCGATTTTGACGATAAACTTCGCATCGCTGACCTTCCGGGATACGGCTATGCCAAGATATCCAAGGAGAAGAAGGCTGCATTCTCATCTCTTGCAGACAGTTACTTCACTTCAGGAAGGAAATTCGACCTCGTTTTACACCTTATGGACATAAGAAGAGAACCTACCGAAGAAGACGTAGCCATGCTCGAGTACATGAATGCGAATAACATCAGGTATTTCGTAGTTTTTACCAAATGTGACAAGTTCTCGAATGCCCAGCTTAGAAGGCGCATCGAAGAACTAAAAGATATTTATAATTTCGACGAAAATGCTGATATCTTTGCAGTGTCTTCAAGTAAAAAACAAGGAATTAACGAGCTCCGCGAGGCAATCGCCAAACTCTTACTTTAATAGAGGGATAAAATTGTAAAACTTCGACAGTTGCATTTATCAACTCAATGATAAATACTAACTAATGTAAATAAAGGAGAGACAAATGCTTCAACTTGAACCTTACGGTCCTATCGGAATCATTGCTCATAACGCTAATCGCGACTTCGTTAAAGCGGTAAGCGATGTTTTATCCCAGAAGCGTAAGAAGCGCTTCGATACCAATGCCACACCCTATGTTAATACACCCGGTTATTATCGTACCGATTACATAATCGATACCGATCTTATCCGTTTCCAGACAGGTGAAGGCAAGTTCCAGATCGAAGAATCTGTTCGCGGTCATGATATCTTCATCATTACAGACGTTTTGTCACGCACAGAGACTCTCGATATATTCGGTCACAAGCACATTCTTTCACCTGACGATCACTACAGAGATCTTCTCCGTATCGTATCCACTTGTTCAGGTAAGGCCAGAAGAATAAATGTAATCATGCCTTTCGTATATGAAGGAAGACAGGAGAAGCGTGATTCTTCCAACGAGTCCATGGACTGTGCAGCAATGCTCAAGCAACTCTACGAGCTCGGCGTTGCAAATCTTATTATCTTCGATCCTCATGACGGACGTATCGCTAATGCTGTTCCTCTCATGGGTATTGATTTCCCGAAGAGTGCTTTCAAGATCATCTCCACTCTTCTTTCCACTTTCGATACTATTCACCTTGATAAGGATAAGACTATCGTTGTCAGCCCTGATGAATCAGGCGTCAACAGAGGTATCTTCTATTCCTCACTTCTTAACCTTCCTCTCGGTATCTTCTACAGAGACAGAGATTATTCGAGGAAGATTGACGGTGAGCATCCCATTAAGGCTTACGAGTACTTGGGTGAAGACATCTCCGGCAGAGACGTTCTTATCATCGACGATATGATCAATTCCGGAAGCACAATGCTTAGAACATCCAAGATCCTTAAGGTTCACGGTGCACGCGACATTTACTGCTGCGCTCCCTTCGGTCTTTTCACGGATGGTCTTGATACTTTCGATGAGGCTTACGAAGACGGCGTAATCAAGTCCGTACTTTGTACTAACCTTAACTACCACCCGGCTGAGCTTCTCTCCCGTAAGTGGTATGTAAACGTTGATATGATCCCTTATGTAGCACGTATCATCGAGGCAGTTAATGCTAACGAGTCTGTTACGGATCTTATTAATTCAACATCCAGAATCACAGACTTCTTGAGTCAGATCAGAATCGGCGAGCTTTTCGACGAAGATAAGTTAGAGAATCAGTAATAACAACACGAACAATAATTATTAAAGAGGTGCGACATGGCTTCAGTTCCTGCAGATGAGAAATCTTATTCCCGTTATAACCAGTATGGTGAGAACCCGATGGCTCCGATAGCCCCTATCGGTCTTATCCAGCTTAAGGGAAGCGTAGAGTTTACTGAGAAGGTTAACTACTACCTCACAACCAGAAGATCCGAATATCAGCAGGAAGCCATCGTTTCCAAGTATCCCGGTTTCTACCGTCAGGATTACAGAATCGATGTTGAGAATTCAAGATTCTCATCCGGTGAAGGTAAGGCTGTAATCAAGAATACAGTAAGAGGTCATGACCTCTACATCATCTCCGATGTAATGAATCCTTCCATCACATACAAGATGTACGGCCAGTTGAACCATATGAGCCCTGACGATCACTATCAGGACTTGAAGCGTGTTATCCTCGCTT
>CAMJGB010000215.1 GCA_946405115.1 uncultured Clostridia bacterium
CTATCTCACAGGAACTTAAGGAATCTTACTGGAAGCGCACAAAGGGTGTCGTCAGAACAGCTTTGGAGCAGGTCATCCTTCTCCTTGAGAATTACGGATTCAACCCTGAGATGGGTCATAAGGAAGTTGGCGGCGTTAAAGCTTCCCTCAATTCCTCCGGTGAATTCCACTTCATCATGGAACAGCTCGAAGTTGACTGGAAGTATTCTGATGCTCTCCAGGGTGCTGACTACGAACTTATCGCAAGGATCCTCATTAAAGAGATATTCAGACTTCACGGTCTTGATGTAAGCTTCAACGCTAAGCCTCTCCCCGGAGTTGCAGGTTCAGGCGAACATACACACGTTAACGCTGTCGCTTTCCTTAAGAACGGCAAGAAAGTTAACCTCTTCGCACCGGAAGATACAAAGGCTGATTTCTTAAGCAGATTCGGCTGGGGATGCCTCATGGGAATCATGAAGCACTACAGCAACGTTATCAATCCTTTCGTTTCTGCCACAACAGACGCATTTGAGCGTCTCACACCCGGATTCGAAGCACCTACACACAGCGTTGCTTCCATCGGTAAGGATGTTAATACTCCTTCACGTAACAGATCAGTTCTTCTTGGACTTGTAAGAAGCGAAGATACAAAGTATGCAACAAGATTTGAGCTCCGTGCTCCTAACCCGCATACAAATACATATCTCTGCCTCGCATCCGTATATCAGACTATGCTTGACGGTATTGCTTATGCAATCGATTCAGGCAAGGATTCCAAGGCTCTTGAGGCTGAATTCATCAAGCCTTACGGTGAATCCAGCGATTACCTTGAGACAAATAAGCTTTACCGCTGTGAGGATGATATTTTCGAGGATATGGATTCCAATGAACGTGACAGGCTCTTCGGAACACCTGCTGCGACAGTTTACGAGTCCCTCTCTACACTCAAGGATGATTCTGTTGCTGAGATCCTTTGCAGAGGCAATGTTTTCGATGAGAAGCTCCTTAACTCCTACTATCAGGCAATGCTCGTACGCTGGGAGATGGAACTCATGGAGAAGATCATTCCTGCAAACCTCTCACTCATAAGAAGCATAACAAGAACTGATGACGGTTCTTCAAGCTTCGACAATAAGCTCTGGAACGACATCGAAGATCTTAAGCTCCTTCTTGCCAAGGATACTGATGTTCAGGATTCTATCTTTACAAGAATTAAAGCTGCAGTCAGGTCCGGCAACTGGGAAAAGACATCAGAGTATCAGCGCGCTATGAAGAATGCAATGAATGAACTTAAGAGCAAATATAAGACATATTGCGATAACCAGATCTGAGATCTGACTTAACTTAAGATCAACTGAGGCTGTCATTATGGCAGCCTCTTATTTTGCCAATTCAAAAGGGCTGCCTCTAAGTGAGACAGCCCTTTCTCATTACCCGGTCGGGTTAATAATGAATCAGTAAGGTACTACTAATTAAGATTTCTTCTCGCCGATGAGCTTGTAAACTAATGCTGCAAGAGCTGCGCCGGCGAAAGGTCCAACGATGAATACCCAGAGAGCCTTGAGCGCATCAACACCTGCGAAAAGAGCAGGACCGATTGAACGTGCAGGGTTAACTGATGTACCAGTAAGACCGATACCAATGATGTGAACCATGACGAGTGAGAAACCGATTACAACACCGCCGAAAGAACCGTGGTTGTACTTGGAATCTGTAACGCCAAGGATTACAAATACGAAAATGAATGTTAAGAGGATCTCAACGATAAGACCTGCAAAAGCATTACCGTTAACGCCAGCAAGACCGTTTGAACCAAGACCGCCTGTCATGTCCTTGACCTGACCTAAGCTGAAGATGATCTTGAGGCAAGCGGCACCGCTGATAGCGCCTAATACCTGAGCAATAACATAGAAAATAAATTCATTTACCTTCATTCTGCCGGCAATCAAGACTGCTAAAGAAACAGCCGGATTAATATGGCAGCCGGAAATATTACCGACACAATAAGCCATACCGACAATAACAAGACCAAATGCAAAAGCAGTAAGGATATAACCGCAGCCGGCTGCTGAATCACAACCAACCAGCATTGCAGTACCACAACCTACCAGTACTAACGTGAAGGTACCGATAAACTCGGCAACATACTTTTTGACTGAGTCCATTAACAACACCTGCCTTATTTTTATTTGAGCAGGTATTGCCTGCTCTTATTTAATTATAGACAAATTCATCTCCATGAGATTTTATAATGACTTCATTTGTGTTACCGTTTGAAGACATTTCGACATGGCCTATAACCTTGGCATCGATATTAAATGTTGAAGCGATATCAATGATGCCTGAAGCAACGGATTCATCAACATAGAATTCAATTCTGTGTCCGCAGTTGAATACCTGATAGAGCTCCTTCATCGGGATCTCACCGGATTCATAGATAGCCTGGAAAAGCGGAGGCAGTTCGAACATATTGTCCTTTACATATCTGACACCGGTACCGAAGTCTCTGCACTTAGCCTGTCCGCCGCCTGTGCAATGGATGATACCGTAAACATTCTGTCTGTAAGATGCAAGAACCTTGGAAATAACAGGAAGGAATGTTCTTGTAGGAGCAAGGATAGCCTCACCTACAGTAACATCAGTTCCGGGAAGGTTATCTGTAAGTCTGTACTTACCGCAGTAAGCCTTGTCAGCACCTAATGTATCAGAGAAAGACTCTTTGTAGTTTTCAAAATAATGCTTGTTAAGAAGCATGTGACGTGCTGCTGTAAGACCGTTTGAAGACATACCGGAATTGTACTTATCCTCGTATGTAGCCTGACCATAAGAAGCAAGGCCTACGATTACATTACCCGGCTTGATATTAGCAGCATTGATAACTTCAGATCTCTTTGCTCTGGCAACAAGTGTGGAGTCAACAATAAGTGTTCTTACAAGGTCGCCTACGTCAGCAGTCTCGCCGCCGCACATCGTGATGTTGATGCCCTGTGAAGCAAGCTTAGCGATGATCTCATCGTAACCTTCAATGACCTTGGCGATTGCCTTGCCGTCTACTCTGTGTGCATTACGGCCGATAGTATTTGAAAGCATGAGATTTTCTGTGACACCGCAGCAAGCGAGGTCATCAGTATTCATTACGAGTGAATCCTGTGCAAGACCCTTGAACCAGTCGTAGTTACCCGTCTCCTTGTACATAAGATAAGCAACGGAGGACTTTGTACCTGCGCCGTCAGCATGGATTGCAGTACAGTATTCAGGATCACCTGCAAGGTCTTCTATAAGTTTGCAGAAAGCTCCGGGGAATACACCCTTTGACTGATTCTTAACTGCTGCCTTTACATCATCCTTTGTAGGTGAAACGCCTCTGCTCAAATAAGATTCTGCTGACATTGCCTGATTCCTCCCGTAAAAAGATCATGTTTATGTTTTCCGTGCAGACCGGTAAGCCGGGTTCTGTATATGACAATCATCTATCTA
>CAMJGB010000216.1 GCA_946405115.1 uncultured Clostridia bacterium
TGAACAGCTACACGATAGCACTGAGCGGAGATAACGGGCTCCTTTGCAAGCTCGATGTGATCACCTGCGAACGTACCCCAAACCTTCAAAGGCTCCTTCTCAGACTTCTCTTCCTCACCGCCGATGTAAGGAATGAGGTTCCCTACCATCTCAGGCCAGATATCGAATGTCTTACCTGCACCGGAGATTGCCTGATATGTGCATACGGAAATCTTCTCGATGCCGTATGAAAGAAGAGGCGTAAGAGCAGGAACATAGCTCTGGATGGAGCAGTTAGGCTTAACTGCAACGAATCCTCTCTTCGTTCCGAGTCTCTTTCTCTGAGCATCGATCAACTGTGCGTGATCGGAGTTGATCTCAGGAATGATCATGGGAACATCCTCTGTCCATCTGTGTGCTGAGTTGTTGGAGATTACAGGGCACTCGAGCTTAGCGATCTTCTCCTCAAGAGCTCTGATCTCATCCTTCTTCATATCTACTGCACAGAAAGTGAAGTCGATCTGCTCAACGTATGACTCGATATCTTCCGTGCTGTATACGACAAGCTTCTTAGCATATTCGGGCAAAGGTCTGTCGATCTTCCATCTTCCCTCTACTGCTTCTTCATAAGTCTTGCCGGCAGAACGGGGTGAAGCACAAAGTGCAACACACTCGAACCAAGGGTGATTCTCCAAAAGAGATACAAATCTCTGTCCAACATAACCCGTAGCGCCGATAACGCCGACTTTCAATTTCTGTTCCATTTTTCTTAACTCCTAATTCGTAGGTGTCCTTGTATCGTGGACACTTGTGTTTCTAGCGTACACAATGCTACCACAACGAATAATCAGGTGCAATAGCAAAAATGACTATATCAGGCAGCGAATTCAGCGTCTGAGTTCTGCAATTCAAACACATACCATGCAGAATCGGTCTTATAAACGATGATATAAACGTCTGTAGTCATCCTTGTGCCGGATTCATCATTAAAATTCAAACGGAGCTTAACGATCTGAGCGGACATTATCTGATCCACAGTCGTATGATGAAGAACGGCGATATCTTCCTGAAGAGCAGGAAAATCATAGTGGTATTCTTCCGTATAATCGTTATAACCGGAAAGAGAAGCACCTACATACGTCCAGGACGGGTCCATATAGGAAGTGTACTCTTCGAAGACTTCACTCATGTCTACAGTCTCACCGTCATCATTCTCATAGAGCTTGAAGGAATCCGGATAACATGCATTAAAGAGCTCCTCATCCCCTGTAAAAACAGCCTGGAAAAATCCTTCCGCTACATTAACGGACGACTGATTAACGTTAGCTACGGTAACGAACTCATCAACACTGTTGCCGCATCCCGTAAAAAGGCTCAGGCAAAGCACAATTACAATACCCAGGCTCATAAGTTTCTTAGTCATCTTCTTTTGTCATCCTTTCAACGTAATCGAGGTATTCCTTTAACCTCTTCTCATATCCAATTTCAGTCGGTTCGTAGTAAGTACGGTCTTTTACCGCATCGGGCATATACTGCTGCTTCGTAACATGTCCCGGAAAATCATGCGGATACTTATAACCGACCTTGTATCCGAGATCCTCCATCCCCTTAACGGGTGCATTACGAAGATGCATGGGAACCGAACCCGTATCGCCTGATCTTACATCTGCCAAAGCCTTATCAATGGCAAGATATGCCGCATTGGACTTAGGCGAAGTTGCCACCAATATGCAAGCCTCTGCAAGAGGGATCCTTGCTTCCGGCATTCCTACCGAAGCCGCAGCCTGATAAGCTGCCTGTGCCACAAGCAAAGCATTGGGATTGGCAAGACCTACATCCTCAGCAGCACAGATTACTATGCGCCTTGCGAGGAACTCAGCGTCTTCCCCGCCTGCCAAAGCTCTGGCAAGATACAGAATCGCAGCATCCGGGTCAGAGCCTCGCATGGACTTGATCATGGCACTTATATTGTCATAGTGACTCTCTCCGTCCTTATCAAACAGAACGGTACGGTTTTGCATGGAATCACTTACTACTTCATCTGTTATGACGATGGCACCGTCTTTATCCGGAGCCGTCGTGATCACTGCGATCTCGAGTGCCTTAAGACTGTTACGGGCATCGCCGCCTGACAAAGCGGCAATCTTTGATAAAGTCTCGTCAGTGATCCTTACATCAATGAGACCGTAACCTCTCTCCTTATCGTTGATCGCATTTCTTAAGATCTTGGTTATGTCTTCATCCGTAAGAGAATAAAGCTGCAAAACGGTAGATCTGGATACAAGAGCCTTATTAACCTCGAAGAACGGATTCTCCGTAGTAGCTCCGACAAGAATAATAGTTCCGTCTTCTACAAAAGGGAGAAGCGCATCCTGCTGAAGCTTGTTAAAGCGATGTATCTCATCGATGAACAGAACTGTTCTTTGGCCCTCTGAAAGGAGCGGATTCTTCGCATCCTCGATTACGCCCTTGATATCCGACACACCTGAAGTAACGGCATTTAGAGAGCGGAACTTGGACGTCGTACAGTTCGCGATAACCCTGGCAAGAGCCGTTTTGCCCGTGCCCGGAGGACCGAAAAGGATGACTGAGGACAGACGGTCTGCCTCAATCATCCTCCTCAGTAATTTTCCTTTACCAACGATATGCTCCTGGCCTACATATTCATCCAGGCTTCTCGGAGCCATCCTGTACGGAAGCGGCTGTCTTGACAGTTCTTCCGAAGGCATCAGTTAAAGTCAGGATAGAGAGGGTACTTCTCTGTAAGCTTAGCTACACGAGCGATAACCTCATCCTTCTTGTTCTCATAATCAAAGATGCAGATAGAGATAAGATCAGCGATCTCAACCATATCCTCTTCCTTCATGCCGCGTGTTGTAACAGCAGGTGTACCGATACGAACACCGGATGTAACGAAAGGCTTCTCAGGATCGAAAGGAATTGTGTTCTTGTTAGCTGTGATGTTGCAGTCATCAAGACGGAGCTGGAGTTCCTTACCTGTGATGCCTGTTCCTCTCAAGTCGATGAGCATGAGGTGGTTGTCTGTACCGCCGGAAACGAGGTTAACGTTTCTTGCAAGGAGAGCCTCGCTCAAAGCCTTAGCGTTCTTAACGATCTGGTTAGCATAATCTCTGAACTCAGGAGAAAGTGCTTCCTTAAATGCAACAGCCTTAGCAGCGATGATGTGCATGAGAGGTCCGCCCTGCTGTCCGGGGAATACTGAAGAATTGATCTTCTTAGCAAGAGCCTCATCGTTTGTGAGGATGATACCGCCACGAGGTCCTCTCAATGTCTTATGTGTAGTTGTTGTAACGATATGAGCGTACGGAACCGGATTAGGGTGAAGTCCTGCAGCAACAAGACCAGC
>CAMJGB010000217.1 GCA_946405115.1 uncultured Clostridia bacterium
GATTGATGGAAGATACACTGTAAGCGTAATGAATGGTGAATTCATGCTCACAGGATCAACTGACGTTGGCCTTTATGCTCCTAACGGCGACGTAATCTTCTCCTCAGTTGTTGTTTCTAACTAAAGCACTTTTCGTGTACTCTCCGTGTGGGGCCGCCTGTAATGGGCGGCTCTTTTTTATGCTTTAAGGTTCATTTAAGGTAGCACTTCTATAATGGCCTCAAGAATATAGGAGGACTTCGAATGGATCAGGAGAAAAAATACCGTCACGAGCTTAAATACTTGATCCCGTACAGCGAGTATCTCGCGATGAGGTCGAGGCTTAAAGCGGTCATGGATGTCGATCCTCACGCGGGCGAAGACGGGCGCTACCTCATAAGAAGCATCTACTTTGACAACAGCGACGACAAGGCGCTTCGCGAGAAGGTAAACGGCATCCCGAAAAGAGAGAAGTTCAGGATACGCTACTACAACGACGACTTCTCTTTCATAACACTCGAGAAGAAGATGAAGATCAACGATAAGTGCCTTAAATACGATGCGCGTATCACCGAAGAAGAATTACGAAAGATCTTAGACGGTGACATTGCCTTCATGAAGGATCACCCGAGCGGTCTCGTTAAAGAGATGTACTCGAAGATGAGATACCAGCGATTAAGGCCACGAGTCCTCGTCTCATACGTAAGGGAACCTTACATATTCAGGGCAGGGAATGTCCGCGTGACATTCGATTCATGCATAAGAACAAGTTTGTTCAGTCGTGACTTCCTGGATGCGTCAAAGACAGATATCTCAGCAACGGAGACTCCGGGCGAGATGTATCTGGAAGTTAAGTACGATGCGTTCCTTCCGGGCGTGATACAGCATCTGATCCAGACTCCGGGATTAAGGCAGCAGGCCTTCTCGAAGTACGGCGCAGCAAGAAGATTCGGTTAATCATTAAAAAGGAGATATCAAATGTCATTCAGTGATGTATTTAAATCAAGCTTTCTCGAGAGCATTAAGGAGTTCTCGGCACTCGACACACTCATAGCTATGGTGTTCGCACTTATCGTAGGTCTTTTCATCTTTGTGGTGTATAAGAAGACCTTCAGCGGAATCATGTATTCAACGGGATTCGCGATGTCGTTGATCGGCCTGTCGCTCGTTACGACTCTCGTTATCATGGCAGTAACAAGTAATGTTGTTCTCTCACTCGGTATGGTCGGTGCGTTGTCTATCGTAAGATTCCGTGCGGCTATCAAGGAACCGATGGAGATCGTATTCCTGTTCTGGTCGTTGGCAGCAGGTATTGTCATCGGTGCGGGCATGATCCCTCTTGCAGTCATCGGCTCGCTCATCATCGGCGGTGTTATGGTTCTGTTCTTCAATAAGAAGAATACCGACACTCCTTACATCCTTATTG
The DNA here is from genome assembly GCA_946405115.1 of uncultured Clostridia bacterium. Taxonomy (GTDB): domain Bacteria; phylum Bacillota; class Clostridia; order Saccharofermentanales; family Saccharofermentanaceae; genus Saccharofermentans. Next base: position 1,406 of record CAMJGB010000217.1, read on the forward strand.
TTGACTGCGCAGATGAGAAAGCAGAGAAGGATGCGGTGGCGCTTATCGGTTCTTCCGTTAAGAAGTTCGTCGTAAAGTCCAAGACCGTAAATGCAGGCGGCGTTGAGCTTACTGCAGAGATCCGAGTTAAGTCCGCAGCAACGGATTTTGTTAACCGCATCAACGATATTGCCGGTGTATCCGGAGCAACACTTGTAACCTATAACGGAGACTACATGTCCTGAGGATAGATCCATGATTGATAATAAACACACACCGAAAATCATACTTGCGCTCATGGCAGTGGCAGTAGTGTTGTGTCTTCTCGCAGCAGTTTTCTACGATTCTCTCGTGACGATGCTCGGAGACTCAGCTATCAACATGGAGTATGAGACGGAGCTTTTCGATACGTCGGAGATAATCAGCATCAACATCATCATGGATGAAGATGACTGGAATACGATGCTCGATAATGCAATCTCAGAAGAGTACTACGTGTGCGACGTGATCGTTAACGGACAGCGTTTCTACAACGTCGCGATAAGACCTAAGGGTAATACCAGCCTGTCTTCCATCGCGATGGATCCAGACACTGACCGCTTCAGCTTAAAGCTCGAGTTCGACCACTTCGTCGAAGGTCAGACATGCTTCGGCCTTGATAAGCTGATCCTCAATAACAACTTTGCAGATGCCACTAACATGAAGGAAGCCATAATCTACGATATGTATCAGTTCTTGGATGCAGATGCTTCTTTGTATAACTACGCAAGCGTAAGTTTAAACGGCGAGTATAGGGGCGTTTACCTGGCACTTGAAGGCGTCGAGGAAAGCTTCATGTTAAGAAACTACGGCACGCAGGACGGCGAGTTGTATAAGCCTGAGAGCATGGGCATAGGCGGCGGTGATTCTGACGGAGCCCCCGGAGATATGCCTGATATGGGAGACTTCGATCCTTCGGATATGCCGGACGGAATGCCTGACTTCGGAGGCGATGGAGGACCTGGCGGAGGAGGTCCCGGTGGATTCCCGGGAGGCGGTCCGGGTGGAATGACTGACGGAATGCCCGAAGATATGCCTGAAGACATGCAGGACTTTGGAGGAGGCGGTGCTGACCTTAACTATACCGACGATGACCTCGACAGTTATTCCACCATCTGGGAAGGTGAGATCACAGGTACCGGAAGCATCGATCACAGAAGAGTCGTCACTGCTTTGCAGCACATTAGCGAAGGTGATGACATCGAGGAATATCTTGATGTCGACAACATCCTTAAGTACATGGCAGTGCATACATTTGCAGTAAACATGGACAGCCTTACAGGCATCATGGCACACAACTACTATCTGTACGAGTATAACGGTCAGTTAAATCTCATTCCCTGGGATTACAACCTCTCATTCGGCGGCATGTCTATGGATTCTGCAACCGATATGATCAACAGTGCGATCGACACACCTTACCAGGGCACTGATTTCTTCGATTATCTTCTCGAGAATGAAGAGTATTCCAAGATCTATCATTCGTACCTGCAGCAGCTTGTTGATGAGTATGTTTACGGCGGAAGATTCGATGAGGTTTATAACCGCATCAGAAATCAGATCGATTCACTCGTTGAGACTGATCCGACAGCGTTCTATACATACGATGAATATGTTACTGCAGCTGATATGCTCTACGATGTCATAAGGCTTCGTGCAGACAGCATCAGCGGTCAGCTTGACGGAACGATTCCGTCAACCGATGAGGGGCAAAGAGAGGACTCCTCGAACCTTATCGACGGGTCATCCATAGACCTTGATGCGATGGGTACGTTTGATATGGGATTTGGTAATGATTGATCATTAAAAATTAAGGGCCGCAAGTGTGAAGTGAACCCCTGAAGTTGAACAAACTTCGGGGGTTTTTACATGAAATACG
>CAMJGB010000218.1 GCA_946405115.1 uncultured Clostridia bacterium
CTTTGTGGTACGGTCGTTTTTTTGTTCGGAAAATTCAGCCGTTTGTATTATACTTTTGTTATGGAATGGAGATGTTCGGGGGAATTGATTAATGGCTTGGAATAAGAAAGATTATAAGTCCAGAAGCGGCTCAGCTATGAATATGAGCTTGAGACAGCAGGCCAGAAGGGCTGCAGCTGAAGGCATAAGCAATGATGCCCCCAGAAACTTTGCTGAATTGGCTCCCCGCGGACCTTTGCAGGTTAAGAACAGGGTTATCGGCAAACTTCTTCAGAACGGTGACGGCGGAGATGTTTATCCGGATCAGGCCTTCAGAGATACCAACTTCGGAGTAATTCACATCGACAGGGCTAATCTTAACGGTGCGCCGTATAAGATGACTGTTGTCTGTGAAGTGTTAAATCCAGATAACACGAATAAGGATTTCCGCGGAAAGATAGTTGAAGTACTGGGAGATATGGGCAATAACAACGTAAGGATGTTGTCTGTCCTCCGTCAGTATGGTTTATCTCAGACTTTCCCTGATCCTGTAATGGATGAGGTAAAGGATCTTCCCGTAGATCCTGAACCTTCAATGATCGATGAGCAGATCAAGGCAGGAAGAAAGGATCTTCGTGATCTTCTTACAATTACTATCGACGGTGAGGATGCGAAGGATCTTGATGATGCAATCTCCGTGAAACCTCTGGCAAACGGCAATTACAAGCTTTATGTACATATAGCTGATGTATCTAATTATGTAAAAGAGGATACCAACCTTGACGGTGAAGCTAAGCTTCGCGGTACCTCCGTATATCTGGTAGACAGGGTAATCCCGATGCTTCCGCCTAAGCTCTCCAACGGTCTTTGTAGTTTGAATCCCAACGTTGACCGTCTTGCTATGACTGCTGAGATGTATGTCGATTCAGAGGGTAATACCTATGACGGCGATGTTTATGAGAGCGTTATAAGATCCGACAGACGAATGAGCTATAACGAGTGCTACAGGATCTTGACGGAAGAGAAACCGGAAGATGAGGCAGAGTACGGACCGATCCTTAATATGCTCTACGAGATGAAGGTTCTCGCAGAGATCCTGAAGCGCATGAGAGACGGCAAGGGCGCTATCAACTTTGAATTCCCGGAGACTGATGTCATTCTTGATGAGGAAGGCAATCCTGTTAAAGTCATGGCGCATCCGATCACTTTTACTAATGGCATAATTGAGCAGTTTATGATCTGTGCGAATGAGTTTGTTGCCGAGAAATTTTCCAAGATGAACTATCCGTTCGTCTACAGAGTTCATGAGGACCCGGATCCCATTAAGCTTGCAAGATTCTCAAGAGTTGCAAGAACATTCGGCGCTACCGGTAAACTGTCTGGAGATGTAACTCCTATGGATGTTGTTATCTTTATGGACAGCGTTAAGGATGATACGGCTAAGCCTATGCTTGACCAGGTTCTTTTAAGATCCATGGCTAAGGCAAGATACAGCTCACATAACTATGGCCACTTCGGTCTCGCATCAAGGTATTACTGCCATTTCACAAGCCCCATCAGAAGATATCCCGATCTTTATATTCACAGGATAATCAAGAGTTATTTGCACGGTGAGAACAGCAAGAAGCATTTCGCCGGGCTTGTAGAGCCTGTTTCCAATCACAGTTCCGACATGGAGCGTAACAGCGTGGAGGCAGAGCGTGCATCCAAGAACATCAAGATCTGCGAGTACATGAGCAATAAGGTGGGCGAGCATTATGAAGGATACATCACATCCATAATCTCCTCCGGTGTCTTTGTCATGCTCAACAGCACCGCTGAAGGATTCATTCCTTTCAGAACGATGTCCGACCACTATATTTTCGATGAGAGAATGTACCGTGCCATAGGTGCGAGAGGCGGCTTTAAGCTTACTATCGGAATGAAAGTAAAAGTTGTGGTAGCAAGCGTAGACCTTGATTCAGCCAAGATAGACTTCGTGCTTGAAGAGGGCTTCGAGAGAGGTCACAGTAAAGGCAAACAAATAAAGTCCGCCGAGAAAGGTCCCGGCAGACGTAAACTCAAGAGAAACAGAAAGGGAAGACGTTAAGTCTTACTTTACGATGAAAGGCTCGATAGCCTTGAGGAAGTCCTCGCACTCGTCAGAGAAGATCTGGCACTCGAGGTTCTCGGAAGGAACGATGCTGAAGATGCCCATGAGGCTCTTAGCGTCTACGTTATATCTGCCTGAGATGAGATCGATGTCGTAGCTGCAGTAGTTTGCTGCCGTAACAAAATCCTTTACATCGTTTATTGTCATAAGTCTTACGTTAACTTTAGTCATTTGAGACCTCCTTGAAAAATTCTTTGTACTTCCTGGTGATAACATCCCAGGTAAAACGTTCCATGACATATTCTCTACCGGTCTTACCCATGGTATCGGCTGTCTCGGGATTCTCAAGATAGAACTTGACGGCTCCCTCGAAGTCGAAGAAATCCTTGAAGTAAAGACCTGAATTAGATTCTTTTGCAAAAGCACAGGTTACATCGCAGTTCTCGTGGACGAGTACCGGTCTTCCTGCAAGCCAGCTTTCCATGATAACTATCGAAAAGCTCTCGTGCGTAGAGGGCTGGCATAGGCAAAGCGAAGCTGCACATGCATCGTATTTGTCAGCTCTGTCGACGAATCCAAGATCGATTATCTGTGATGAGAAGTCTTTGGGAATCTCAATGTCGCCTCCGCCGATCAGAATGAGCTTAAGGCTGTCGCAGGAAGGGTTACGCTTCTTGAATTCGCAGAAGTACTGAATAAGCATATCAACATTCTTACCTGTATCCTTGCGGCCTGCGTAGAGGATAAAAGGATCGTTGATCTTGTATTTCTCGCGGAATCTTGAAGCGACAGGATCGAAGTCGGAATCAACGCCTGCACCGAGTACCTCCTGCTTAACGGAAGAAAGGTCGTAAAGCTCGTTGCTTAATTTCATCTCGGGGGATGACAGGTAGATCATGCCGGCAAGCTTACTGAAGACATCATTCCACAAAGTCATATGAGCATAAGCTTCTTCGTGAAGGCAGGGAATGAGAACGGACTTCTCGGGTGCCGCCTTGATGCCGTAGTATGCTGTGCCGAACATATAAGGGATATGAACGAACAGGGCATAGTCGTCCTTGTGCTGTTCTATATATTCATAAAGCTTTG
>CAMJGB010000219.1 GCA_946405115.1 uncultured Clostridia bacterium
CACGAAGATGCTCTACGAAGCAGCTTCAACAAGGAATGCAGATGAGAACGAGATAGACATCTGCTGCCTTAATAACGCTAATCCCACCTGTTCCCCCTCAGGAACAACCATACTTACGCTTACTACCGCCTACACGGACGACGCATGGGCAGATGTAACCGAGGAGAACTACTTCAAGGTAAAACGCGAGGTCGCCGACAGTATGATCGAACGCGTCGAGAAGGCTTTGAGCCTTAATATCAGAGACCACATAGAAGAGATCGAGATCGCGACTCCGATTACATTCGCACGCTACATGAGATCTCCCCAGGGAGCGATCTACGGATATGCTTCACCAAGATGGGACGGAATGAGCTCCAGAACCATCGCGGAACGAACTGAGCCTACAGTTCCCGGTCTGTTCTTTATAGGCGGTCACAACTCGTCTCTTGCAGGCTACCACCCCACTTATGCGAGCGGCAGCAGAACGGCATACCGTATCGTAAGCTACATCATGGGAGGCGGCCACTATGGATAACAGATACTATCTCGAGGGCGTCCCGGAAAACAGCTTCGAGCAGATTATACGAGACAGAAACAAGGCTATCGAAGCAGCTTCGGATGAGATGCCGAAGTATGAATATAACGCCAACTTACTTGCACGCGACCTTCACCCGAAGGTTCAGCACGTTAAGATCACATCCATCGAGGCTCTTAACGGCGCACGTTGCTATACATTAGAACCCGACAAGAACAAGGGAACAGACAAGCTTGCTTACTTCAGGGCTGGACAGTACGTCTCCGTGAATCTCAAGATCGGTGAATCCGTACTTACACGTCCCTATTCCCTCTGCTCTTCTCCTGCTGATGCTCTCAAGGGCAAATACAAGATTCTCGTTAAGAGCATGAAGGACGGGTTCGCTTCCGATTACATCAACAAAGTATTCAGAGTCGGTAACTCGATCGAGATCTCGGAGCCTTCAGGCTTCTTCTCATATGAGCCGCTCCGTGACGCTGAGACTGTAATAGGCATCGCAGGAGGAAGCGGCATCGCCCCCTTCATGTCTTACGCAAGAGCACTCGCAGACGGCACAGAAGACTTCGAGCTTACTTTGCTCTACGGCAACAGAACGGAAGCCGACATCCTGTTTAAGGACGAGCTTAAAGAATGCGTCTCAAGAAGCGGCGGCAAGTTCAAGGTAGTACACGTTCTCTCCGAGGAAGATAAGCCCGGCTTCGAAAAGGGATTTATCACATCTGAGATAATCGCGAAGCATGCTCCCGTAGAGTATTCGGTATTCGCATGCGGTCCTAAGGAGATGTACGACTTCGTCGAGGATGAGGTCATAAACAAGTTAAAGCTTCCCTTAAGACGCGTTAGATTCGACGCTTACGGCGAGTACGGTCTGACCGACCGCGACAAGGAATTCTCTGATGTATATAAGGACAAGACATTCGATATAACCGTTATCACAAGAGACGGCATCGAACATAAGGTACCGGCACGCGCCGACGAGACCATACTTGTTGCATTGGAAAAGGCAGGGATCACCGCACCTTCCAAGTGCCGAAGCGGAGAATGCGGATTCTGCCGTTCTCATCTTGTATCTGGAGAAGTATACATACCGGACAAGGTGGATAAGAGAAGAAAGTATGATAAGGGAACGGGATTCATTCACCCCTGCTGTACATTTCCTAAGTCCGATTTAAAGATTCTTATCAATTACGAAGAACCTAAGATCGTAAGGAAGCTCAAGGACATCAAGAGAAAGCAGGTTCGAATGAGCATCGTAATGTCCATAATCATGTCATCAGTGATGGGCGCACTTGCATCTTTCATCATACTCTCGACCACATCACACGCATTCAGCCAGTCAGTCATGATGACATACCTGGTAAACATTATAGTCGGAGCTATGATCGGCACTGTCATCGCCATAACTCTTCCTATCGGCAAATTGGGAAAGGATCTTGCTTCAAGGGCCGGAGCCACACCTCCGTCTTTAAAGTTCACTCTTCTTAATGCACTGCCGCTCTCACTCGGTAATACACTTATCATCGGACTTCTTCTAAGCGGATTCGGTGTATTTATGGGACGACACAATGCACCTGCCGAGGTAGTTGCACAGATGCCTCCATTCATCATCATGTGGCTTATGAACTATGCGAAACTTCTCCTTCCCACATTCCTTATAAGCTACTTCCTCTCAGTAATTCTCTCACCTGTCGTATCCAAGGCATTGGGACTTCTGGGAGCTGCAGCTGAAGTCGGAAGGAACTCCGCAGTTAAAGATTGACATTATTCCTAATTACTTACTCTATAGAAGAAGCCTGCCGGGGTGGCAGGCTCCTTTTATTTATTGAGCAATTATCATCACTTATCTCTGTACAGTAATCCGAATGTTCCGGCACCGCAGTTAACGGAGATTGCAGGAGATGCCTGCTTGAAGTAGATCTCGTCGAACTTCATCTTCTTCTCAATCTGCTCCTTGATCCAGTCTGTCTCACGCTTGGTAAGACCTACGTAAGTTACGAAGAGCACTCTGTTGTCGATTCTTGACGGAGTGGCTAGAGCGGAATTGATATAGGCTTTCCATGCCTTCTCGCGGTTTCCGAAGTATGTCATGCCGACGCCCATCTTACCGTTACGAAGAACGAGAACGGGACGGCCCATGAGAGACTTAACAACATTCGCGATACCGTTTCCGACCTGACCTGCACGTGCAAGGAAGTCAAGATTATCAACGATAAAGCTAGTGTGTATCTTCTTCTTGAGCGTCTCAAGTTCAGAAACGATCTTCTCTGCGCTCATGCCGGCCTGTGCCATGCGGCAGGCCTCGATGGCCATGATTCCCTGACCGCTTGAAAGGTGAGATGAATCAATGACAAATACATTATCGAATGACTTAGCGGCATTAACGGCAGGCTTATAACCCGAATTCTCAACCTTGCTCGAGATAGAGATATGGATGACGTTGTTGGCATTGGCAAGCTGCTCAGAGAAGAACTCCTCTGCTTCCTTAACCGTAGGTCCCATAGGCATGACATTGTTGTCAGGATTCTCCATATATTTAAGTACACCCAAAGTCTCGATCTCTTTGCCGTCCTTAAATACACCCTCAGTAGTTCTAACCTTATGAGGAAGGATCGCAATGCCGTATTCCTTAACAAGTTCAGGAG
>CAMJGB010000220.1 GCA_946405115.1 uncultured Clostridia bacterium
GTTACGGCGAGAACATCATCAAGGCAGGCCTTGGTGTTGATATCGGTGAGATCGAGACCATGGCGCATTTCCAAGGTGCGAAGTTCTTCTGTCCCGATGTTGATTTCATCATCGATATCGGCGGTCAGGACATGAAGTGCATGAGGATCAGAAACGGTGTTATCGATTCGATCATGCTTAACGAAGCATGCTCTTCCGGATGCGGCTCCTTTATCCAAACTTTCGCGCAGACTCTCGGCATGGATCCCATCCAGTTCTCGAAGGCTGCTCTTGATGCGAAGAGCCCCGTCGACCTCGGTACAAGATGTACTGTATTCATGAACTCCAAGGTTAAGCAGGCTCAGAAGGAGGGTGCTTCCGTAGGAGATATTTCTGCAGGTCTTTCTTACTCAGTCGTAAGAAACGCTTTGTACAAAGTTATCAAGATCAGAGATACCGAGCAGCTCGGTAAGAAGATAGTAGTTCAGGGCGGTACATTCCTTAATGATGCCATCTTAAGATCGTTCGAGATTGTATCGGAAAGAGATGTTATAAGACCTAATATCGCTGGCTTGATGGGTGCTTTCGGTGCAGCTCTTATCGCTAAGTCCAGAGTTGCTCCTGGACAGGAGTCCGGCATCCTTAAGGCAGATGAATTGGACAGCTTCGAGATGGAAAGTGAGAACACGGAGTGCCCTTACTGCGGTAACCACTGTAAGCTTACTATCTCCACTTTCTCCAACGGTTCAAGATTCGTATCAGGTAACAGATGTGAGAACGGAGAAAGAGTAGGACTTGATAATGATGACGGCGCTTCCGGCGAAGAAGTCTTCAACATGTTCAAGTATAAGTACAAGAGAACATTTGCTTATAAGCCTTTGGCTGATAAGGATGCTCCGAGAGGAACAATCGGTATCCCTAGAGTTCTTAACCAGTATGAGAATTTCCCGTTCTGGTTTACTACACTTACTAAGCTTGGATTCAGGGTTATTGTTTCCTCAAGATCGAGTCATACGGTTTATGAGAAGGGAATGGAGACAATTCCTTCCGAGTCTGTATGCTATCCTGCAAAGCTTGCACACGGACATATCGAGAACCTTATCTCTAAGGGCATAACAACAATCTTCTATCCTTCAGTTCCTTACGAGGCATTGGAGAATAAGGAGTCAGGCAATCACTACAATTGTCCTATCGTATGTTCTTATCCTGAAGTAATCAGAAACAACGTTGAGAACATCAAGGAGAAGAACATCAGATTCTTGAATCCTTTCATGCCGCTAGATGACCTTAATGAGGTTGCAAGAAAGCTCGCAGAGATCTTTTCAGACAAGGGCATTACCGTTGATGAGGCTAAAGCTGCAGTTGCAGAAGGTGCTGAGGAGCACGGAAGATTCAAGGAAGACATAAGAACTGAAGGTGCGCGCATGATCTATGAGATGGAGAAGCGCGGAATGCACGGCATCGTACTTGCCGGAAGACCTTATCATATCGATCCTGAGATCAACCACGGCATTCCTGAGATGATCAATCAGTTGGGTCTCGGTGTTCTTACAGAGGACTGCGTAGCTGTTCCCGGAAGACTGGCAAGACCCATAAGAGTCGTTGATCAGTGGATGTATCACACAAGACTTTATGAAGCAGCGGCTTTCGTTATTACAAAGCCTAATCTTGAACTTGTTCAGCTTACATCGTTCGGATGCGGTCTTGATGCCGTTACATCCGATCAGGTTCAGGAGATCCTTGAGACAAGCGGAAAGCTTTATACGCTTCTTAAGATTGACGAAGTAAGTAACCTCGGTGCAGCAAGAATCAGAATGAGATCTTTGGTTGTTGCAATGAACGAGAGAGATGAGCTTGTAAAGGCAGGAAAGAAACCTGCAGTTACTGCTGATCCCAATAACCCTGCATATGTACTTAAGAGAGTAGAGTTTACCAAGGAAGACAAGAAGAAGCATACGATTCTTGCTCCTCAGATGGCGCCTGTACAGTTCGACTTCGTAGAGAGCGTTTTCCATTCTGCAGGATACAGAATGAAGCTTCTTAAGCAGGCAACAAGAGAAGACATCGAGTGCGGTCTTAAGTTCGTTAATAACGATGCATGCTTCCCGTCGATCATCGTTGTAGGACAGATGATCAATGCGATCATTAAGGGTGACATCGATCCTGATAATACGACGCTCATGATCACGCAGACAGGTGGCGGATGCCGTGCTACCAATTACGTAGCATTCCTACGTAAGGCTTTGAAGGAAGCAGGCTATCCTCAGATCCCTGTTGTTGCTCTTTCTGTTCAGCAGTTCGAGAAGAACGAAGGATTTAAGATCACACTGCCGTTCGTTAAGAATGCAATCGAAGCGCTCTGTCTTGGCGACATGATGACAACGCTTATCTTGAGAACCCGTCCTTACGAGAAGGTAAAGGGTTCTGCCAATGCGCTTTACATGTATTTCAACCGCATCGGAAGAAACATGCTCAATAAGTCCGGATTCGCTGATGAACTTACTGAGAGATACGATCAGATAATGCCCGGTAACTATTGGGACAGATCACCTGAAGAGAAGAAGAAGATCAGAGACTGTCTTGCAGATATCGGCGTAGATCTTGAGAATATTCCCAAGATCAGAAGCTACAAGAAGTTCATTAATCTTGCAGTAGAGAAGTTCAATATGCTTCCTCTTGAGGATGTACCGAGAAAGCCCCGTGTTGGTCTTGTAGGCGAGATCCTTGTTAAGTTCCAGCCTGATGCAAATAACAATGCCCTTGATGTAATCGAGGCTGAAGGATGCGAAGGCGTTCTTCCCGGCGTTCTCGATTTCTTCCTTTACTGTGCATATAACCCTGTATGGGCAGCTTCCAACATGGGACGCTCAAAGAAGTCAGGCTTCATCAACAAGAAGTTCATCGACATCCTTGAAGCTTTCAGAAAGCCTATCAATGAGGCGTTCAAGAAGACTAACGGTAAGTTCATGATGACAGAGAGAATCGAGGAACTTGCTAAGCATTCATCCGAGGTTCTTTCCTGCGGTAATACATGCGGTGAAGGTTGGTTCCTTACAGCTGAGATGATCGAGCTTATTCAGGACGGTGTTCCGAACATCATCTGTTCTCAGCCTTTCGCATGTCTGCCTAACCATGTAACAGGTAAGGGTATGATCAAGGAACTCCGCCGTCAGTATCCGA
>CAMJGB010000221.1 GCA_946405115.1 uncultured Clostridia bacterium
CGGTCTGTGGGACTTAAGCAGGCTTCCCGGATTACCGAAGTTAGGAACAGACATCAGAGAATTCCTTAAAGCAGAGTCAATGGAGACAATCGATTTTGAGATAACGTCGAACAGACCCGACTGTTTCTCTGTTGAGGGATTGGGAAGAGAAGCTGCTGTCACATTAGGAAAGGAATTCAAGCCCGTAGCGCCTAAGCTAAAGCTTGAAGGTACATTGAATACAACTGATATTGCGAAGGTAGACATAACAGCAACAGATCTTTGTTACCGTTACTGTGCAAGAGTTGTAGAAGACGTAAAGATCGGCCCTTCTCCTGATTGGATGGCAGATAGACTTACTACATGCGGTATGAGACCGATAAATAACATAGTCGATATCACAAACTATGTATGCCTTGAATTAGGTCAGCCGATGCATGCGTTCGATCTTAATTACCTTAAGAACAATCACATCATAGTAAGAACCGCCGAAAATGGTGAGGAAATCACTACTTTGGACGGCAACAGTCATATTCTTGATAAAGATACGCTCGTAATTGCTGATGAAGATAAAGCGTGCGCCATAGCAGGAGTTATGGGAGGAGAGAATTCCGAGGTGCAGAATGGCACCACAAATATTCTTTTCGAGTCGGCTTCGTTTAATGCTGTCAGCGTAAGGAAAGCGGCACTTAAGAACGGACTTCGTACTGAAGCTTCCTCCAGATTCGAGAAAGGACTAGATCCTGAGAACGCATTAAGAGCACTTAACCGTGCTTGTGAATTAGTTGAGCTTCTGGGATGCGGTAAAGTAAGCAAGGCACTTATTGATGTTTATCCTGCCGAGAGACAGCCGAAGCATATTGAGTTTAAGCCTGATTGGATCAACGGTTTCATCGGCATCAACGCTTCAGAGGATTTCATGCGCAATACCTTAACCGCACTTGGCTGTACGATAACCAATGAAGACGGCAAGGATATGATAATCGCGCCGACATATAGACCCGACCTTGAATGCGAAGCTGACATAGCAGAGGAGATTGCAAGATTCTACGGGTATCAGAATATCGAACCGACTTTGCTTTCTGGCAAACAGACTACCCTTGGAGGAAGAACAAAGGAACAGAAGGCAGCGGAAAAGATTAAGGATACTCTTGTATCATGCGGATTCTATGAGGCAATTACTTATTCTTTTGAAAGTCCTTTTGAACTTGACCTTCTTAATATCCCAGAAGACAGCCCTTTAAGAAAGCAGGTTAAGATCTCTAATCCGTTGGGTGACGATACTTCAGTCATGAGAACTACCATGCTTCCTTCAATGCTTAGGATTGCCGCAAGAAATTCTAACAGGGGAGTACCTTCTGCGAAGATCTTCGAGCTTGCTTATGTTTACATACCTGATGAGGATCCTTCGAATCTTCCGGAAGAAAGACCCATGGTAAGCGGTTTCTATTACGATAATTCCGTCGGAGACAGTTCCTCCATTTTCTATCACATAAGAGGAATCCTGGAAGAATTAGGCAAAGTCCTGGACATAAAGTCGCTTTCTTTTGAACCTCTTACAGATAATCCTTCATATCATCCCGGAAGAACAGCGCAGATAATTGTAAACAACAAGGTATGCGGTGTAATCGGAATTATCCATCCTGAAGTAGCAGAAAAGTTCGAAGCACCCGAGAATTCATGTTTCTTCGAATTCGAAGCAAACGTCTTCATCAAAGCTGCTAATTCTGAAAGAGTCTACAAGCAAATACCTAAGTTTCCCGGAATCTCAAGAGATATCGCTATCGTAGTAGATAAGAATACTGCTGTAGGTGATATTCTCCGCTCGTGTAAAGCTGCAGGCGGAAAACTTCTCAAGGAAGTTGAATTCTTTGATGTTTACGAGGACGGCAAACTTGGTGAGAACAAGAAATCCGTTGCTATATCACTTACTTTCAGAGACGACGTGAGAACGCTTACGGACAATGACATCAAGACACCGTATGACACAATAATCAGCAGACTCGAGAAAGCTTTCAACGCACATCTGAGATAATCTTTGTCGAATTTTGTCGAAAATTGTAGATTATTGTCGGCAATATTGGCACCAAAACCCCTGTATCCTTTAGTTATCACTAAGGAATACGGGGGTATTTATTATGAGCACATTAGAAAGTTCGATCGTTATTTCGGTTGTTATGCTGGTTCTTTCCGCATTGATAATAATGCCGGCAAGATTATGTGCAGAAACAATGAGGGACGCCAATGCCGCGATAGAAGATGTTCTGGAAGAAGATACGGACATAATTTCTGCCGAGAGACTTAACACCTTCCTTACAGGATTATCCGAAAATTACAGAATCATCTACGGAGCAATCGTACAGGAGGTGGCAGATGAGGAAGAATAAAAGAGGCACCTCAACATTGTTTCTTGCGATTATCCTTACCGCACTGATTCTGGTTGAGACTACTTACATAGCTTACGTGGCAGATCTGGACAGACGGCTTACTTACACACGTGCTTTGAAAGAACAAACTGAGATCTATCTTGCAAGTTACAACAGACAGTTGTTTAAGACTTACGGAATATATGCATTTGATTCCACAAGGCTTGATCCTTATGTGTTTGACCAGATACTTGCAGCGAACGGATATGAAGAGGGAGATGTAATATACGCAAGCGGCATCTACACTCTTGATACCGAGACTTTAAGGCGTTCTGTTGCAGCATACTATTCTTACAGGACGTCAGGTGTTTTATTTCAGCGATTCTCAGCTCAGATCATGTCGTTACTGGCACAATTCGGGAACGGTGTAACCGACGCCATAAGAGAATTCATATCAAGTCCCGCTTCAGGAGTCGTAGGAAGGATAATTAACGGTGGATCTGATATTGCTGAAGTAATAGTAATAGCCATGAATACCTTGGGACTTGACGAATCTTCTCCTGTTGTTCAGAAGTTATATGAGATCATGGGAACTATTTTGTGTTTTACGAATTATGCACCGGACTTCAGCAATTACTTCGATCCGACAGATCTTAGTTTCTTCTTCGATCTTATCGGTTTCAATGCTTCAATCTTTGATATCGGTACTGAACTTAACGAGACCATAAATTCTCATTGGTGTCTTGCAGATTATGCCGGCAACAACTTCGATTGCTATCTTGAAGAAGATACGGCAAT
>CAMJGB010000222.1 GCA_946405115.1 uncultured Clostridia bacterium
TAATGAAGAATAATCCCAAGGTAGTTCATTATCTTGATATTCCGATTCAGCACGGATGTGACAAGATCCTTAAGTCTATGAGAAGAAGGGATACTGTCGAGATCATCACGAAGAAACTCGAGATGATTAGAGAGCAGATTCCGGATATTGTCATAAGATCCACAGTTCTTGTAGGATTCCCCGGAGAGACGGAAGAAGACTTTGAGGAGTTGCTCGAGAACTTGAAGAAATGGAAGTTCGACCGTCTTGGTTGCTTTGCATATTCTCCCGAAGAGAATACTCCGGCATTTGATATGCCTGACCAGGTAGAAGAGGACGTCAAGAAAGAGCGTGTTAAGAAAATATATGATGCTCAGTATGAGATATCGATGGCATCTTCTGAAGCCCGAGTCGGGACTGAAGTTGAAGTAACTATTGATTCTGTGGCTGATGATGGTATCTTTTATGTCGGACGAAGTTATGGAGAAGCTCCAGACGATGATCCGGTTATTTATGTTGCTGCATCAGAGTGTGAACTCGAGATTGGCGGCAGATATAAGGTTAAGATCGTCGAGAGCCGTGACTCTTTTGATTTAACAGGAGTAAGCGTATGAACCTGCCTAATAAACTGTCTTTGCTTAGAATAATCCTTATCCCGGTAACCATGTTGTTCATGATGCCGATATCGATTTACGGATTTGAACCCGAGGGATGGAATCAATTCATAGCTAATTACGGTTTGTTTATAGCAGGCATCGTGTTCATAGTTGCTTCCTTTACTGACTTCCTTGACGGTCAGATTGCCAGAAGATGCCATATGATCACTGATCTTGGTAAGTTCCTTGATTCACTTGCTGATAAGATGCTCGTAATCGCAGTCCTTATCGCTTTTGTAGCTACAGGAAGAGTATCAGCTTGGCTTCTTGCAATTATCGTTCTCCGTGAATTTATGGTAACCGGTATAAGACTCATTGCATCCAAGAACGGCGTCGTCATGGCAGCTAAGATGATAGGGAAGATCAAGACGACAACACAGATGATAGCTATCATCTATCTCATGTTCGAGCCCAC
The DNA here is from genome assembly GCA_946405115.1 of uncultured Clostridia bacterium. Classification (GTDB taxonomy): domain Bacteria; phylum Bacillota; class Clostridia; order Saccharofermentanales; family Saccharofermentanaceae; genus Saccharofermentans. The sequence continues at coordinate 1,051 of CAMJGB010000222.1, forward strand.
ACTTATGAGGCTTACGGGCGATAATTATGCTGAGTCACTTAAGACCCCCTGTGCCATTTCCGTCATCGGAGACATATGTTTTTACATCAGCGTCATTATGACGATCATCTCCGGTATGGATTATCTTCTTAAGAATCTTTCTTATTTTAAAGAAGATAATGTTTCAAAAGCAGGAGCTTAAATTAGTTATTGACATTTCATACTCATTACATTAAAAGTATTTGTAGATTGTGAGAGACAATCACTATTTGGAGGTATATACAAATGACTAATGAAGAACTTTTTGAGAAGCTTAAGGGTATGATCGTTGATCAGCTCGGCGTTGATGAAGATTCAATCACAATGGAGTCCAGCTTCGTTGATGATCTTAATGCTGATTCCCTTGATATGGTAGAGCTCGTTATGGCTATGGAGCAGGAGTTCGACATCTCTGTACCTGATGAGGTTGCTGAGAAGGTTGGCACTGTAGGCGACGCTGTTGAGTTCATCAAGTCTTCTATCGGCTGATAAAAGTTAACTTAGATCAATCAGGCTGAATGTGCCAACAAAGTGCATTCAGCCTTTTTTATTGATTAAGAGGCTTAAGATTTATGGATTACAGTGAATTAGAGAATAAATTAGGTTATACGTTTAAAGACAAAGATCTTCTCAAGTTGTCACTGACTCACACTACATACGTATTTGAGCAGCACGGTCATCATTTCGAATCTAATCAGAGACTTGAGTATATCGGTGACGCAGTTGCGGATTTGGTAATAGGACGAAAGCTTTACGAATTAAAGCCTGAGGCGGACGAAGGTTATCTTTCTAAGATCAGATCAATAATCGTTTGTGAAGAGTCATTCGCACAGGTTGCAAGAAGACTCGGCTTGGGTCAGCTTCTCCTTATGGGTAAGGGCGAAGAGATGACCGGAGGAAGAGATAAGGATTCCACACTGGCTGATGCTTTCGAGGCAATTACAGCCGCTGTTTACTTCGATTCAGACTTCGAGACTGTTAGAGAAGTAGTTCTTAAGAATCTCGACGATATCATTAAGCTTGCCGTTGAAGGTAAGATCTTCCTTGATTACAAGAGCAGACTTCTTGAGATTGCACAGACTAAGAATCACCAGCACAAGATAACATTTACGGTTACTGATGAGAGAGGCCCCCAGCATCAGCGTGAGTTCGATGTTGAGGTATATGCAGACGATACTTTCCTTGCTAAGGCTACCGGCAGATCCAAGAAAGACGCCGAGCAGAAGGGCGCCAAGGCTGCTATCGAGGCTTACGAGAAAATCTTTGTGGTATAATTCTTACCGATGTATCTGAAAAAGCTTGAATTACAGGGATTCAAATCGTTTCCCGAATATACGCTGATTGAATTTGACCGCGGTATGACTGCCGTGGTCGGACCTAACGGAAGCGGAAAGTCCAATGTTACGGACGCCGTAAGGTGGGTTCTCGGTGAGCAGAGCGTAAAATCCTTACGTGGCGGTAAGATGGAAGATGTCATTTTTAATGGCACCTCAGTTAAGAAAGCCATGAATTATGCCGAGGTTACAATGACACTCGACAATTCGGATAAGTACGTAAACACCGAATATGAAGAGATTGAGATTACAAGACGTCTCTACAGATCAGGCGAATCCGAGTATCAGATCAATAAAGTTAACTGCAGACTTAAGGATATCGTAAACTTGTTTTTCGATACGGGTCTTGGTAAAGACGGTTACTCTATCGTAGGACAGGGCCGTGTTGATGATATCCTCTCGCCGAAGTCAGAAGACAGAAGACGAGTTATCGAAGAAGCTGCAGGTATCACTAAGTTTAAGTCCCGTAAGGAAGAAGCTGAAAGAAAGCTCGCATCCACTGAGCAGAACCTTCTTCGTATTGATGACAGATTAAACGAACTTACGGAGCGTGTAGGCCCTCTTAAGGAGCAGGCAGAGAAAGCTACCGAGTACCACAGAGCTTATGAGCAGCTTAAAGTTGCTGATATCAGCCTTCTTGTTAGGCGTATTAATGATGCAAACGAGGCCATGGGCGATTATGCTGAGGTATTAGGTCAGGTCCAGGA
>CAMJGB010000223.1 GCA_946405115.1 uncultured Clostridia bacterium
CCCTCAGGTAACCGCGGCAATGTTTATATCATTACCAACTGCGACAGTGTGAAGATGTATAAGAACGATAAGTTCATTAAAGAATATGAGCCCAAGGATTCACCGTATAAGAATCTTAAGCACGCTCCTATTCTTATTGATGACTATATCGGCGATCAGATGAAGGAGAAGGAAGGATTCTCCGAAAGACAGAACACTATCGTTCGTGAAGCCCTGAATTACATTGGACTTTACGGAATGAACAACATTCCGCCTAAGATTATGCTTAAGCTCGGTGAGGCAATGGCAAGATACCGTATGTCATTCCAGGATGCATATATGCTGTACGGTAAATACATAGGTGACTGGGGCGGCAAATCCACGGAGTTTAAGTTCGTGGGATATAAGAACGGTAAGGCGGTTATAACTAAGATAAAGACTCCATCTGATTCTATTGATCTTGATATTAAGGTATCGAGTCATAAGCTTACTGAAGGTTCAACATATGACGTTGCTTCAGTTCGTATCAGAGTGGTGGATAAGAATGGTAATGTATTGCCTTTCTTCAATGAATCTTTGCACGTAGAGACTAAAGGTGCTATCGAAGTCTATGGACCTGATAAGGTTGATATTATCGGCGGAATGGGCGGTTTATATGTCCGAACGAACGGAAAACGGGGTGAATCTTCACTAAATGTTTACTTTACGGACGGATTAGGCGGTTTCTGCAATGATATAATAAAGTCAATAGATTTTGATGTTGGGGGACCGGATAATTGAGTAACAAGCGCATCGCGCTTTTGTGCGGACAACCTGAAGAATACTGTCAGGACCTGTTTATTAAGGGCTTTGCTAAAGAAGCCTTCCAAAGTGGGTTTGATGTCTGCGTGTTCGGTATGTATCAGAAATATCAGGATTCTCTCCCAAGAGAGATCGGTGATTCCTCAATATTCGGCGTAATAAATTATTCAAAATTTGATGCAGTTGTTGTTATGGCCGATACAATACAGACCCCCGGCCTTGTTGAGAAGATAGAAGAGAAGATTAAGGCTACTTATACCGGTAAGGTACTGTTCGTTGAAGGCGAGACTGCTGATTTCCCTGTCGAACTTCAGGATAACTATTACCCAATCAAGAAAATCATCTCACATCTTATTGAAGTTCATAATTTTAAGGATATAGCATTCCTGACAGGTAAATCCTGGCATCCTCACAGTAAGAAGAGACTTGAGGGATTTATCGACTGCATGAAGGAACATGGCATTGAAGTCGGTGATGATCGCGTGTTCTATGGTGACTTCTGGTATACGAGCGGTGAGAGTGTTGCTGAGAGACTTACCAAGAAGAATCAGAAACTTCCTCAGGCTGTTGCATGTGCTAACGATGCCATGGCATTAGGTCTTGCCAAGGCCTTGATTGCCAATGGATACAGAATTCCTGAAGATATCGTTGTAGTAGGTTATGACAGTAATGATGAAGGTAAGCATGCACCTGTACCTCTTACTTCAGCGGATATTCCTCTTTATGAGTTCGGTGCTCATTCAGCAAAGGATATCATTAGCATACTTAACGGCGGCAGCGCTACAGAGTTCGTATCTGATGCCAAGATGTTCATAGGAAAATCATGCGGCTGCTGCGGTGACAGTATCGTTCCGGAGTACAGACTTCGTAAGGAATGGGATACAGAGATATCTGAATCCGGTATTTACTCAGTCTTTAACCATATGACTGAAGATGTAGTTAATCAGATGAATTTTACTGGTTTGATTAATACGATATTCTCCTATGCATATCAGATCAGGCCTTTTGAGTGTTTCTCTCTTTGTATAAATCCCGAATGGCAGAAGAAGAACGACGGATTCCAGACAGAACTTTTGCAGGTTATAAGATGCGGTTCCAGCGGAGTTAAGGACAGTGTTAACTTTAATGTTAAGTATGATCGTGAATTGATCTTACCAGACCTTTATGACGAATATGAAGATCCTAGAATCTACTACTTCATGCCGTTTGTATTCGATGATAAGATCTACGGCTTTACCGCTATCGGATATACGGACCCTGAGCAGGGTGTTGATGATGCATTAAGAGCCTGGTGCAGAAGATGCATGATCGGATTCGAGGTCTTAAGACGATCGAATGAGACAATTTCCGGTGACAAGGCTATAAGAGACGGTCTTGTAAGAGACAACATGACCGGTCTTTACAATTACCAGGGTCTGCTTACTGAAGGTTCTTATCTTATCAGTAAGATGCATAATAAGGGCTGCTACATCAGTGCTCTTGCGCTTGATGTTAAGGATCTGTCATCTATTAACGAACAGTTCGGACGAGCTGTGGGCGACAGGGTTATCGTAAGTACTGCAAGCATGATCGAGTCCATCTTCCGTGATAATGATTCGATTTGTTCGTGTTTGGGTAACGGTGAATTTGTTGCATTGAAACTTTCATCAACCATGGGTGAAGATGAGATGCTCCTGTCTTATGACAGACTTAAGGACAAACTCAATGCATATAACAGTGATCCTGAAGTATCTGCAAAGGCATTTGTATATTACGGTATTGAGACCGGTGCACCTGAGACCATGGCTGAGCTTGAGCGTCTTATCAATACTGCGATCAGTAAGAAGAACAGCAATAAGATCAGCGTAACAAAGGCTCAGCAGGCTGGACTTACTGAAGAAGAGAAGGAAAGATCTCTTATTGTTAATGAGATTCTTGATTCCAACAGACTTAATTATCACTTCCAGCCGATCGTAGCTGCTTCTGACGGTGAGATCTATGCTTATGAAGCTCTTATGAGAGTTGATATCAATCCTTATATCGATCCTCCGACAGTTCTTCGTTATGCAGCTTTGTCAGACAGACTTTCAGATGTTGAGTATGAGACATTTGTAAATGTTATCAATATCGTTGAGCAGCATAAGGATATATTCAACGGTACAAGGAAAGTGTTTATTAATTCTATTCCGGGTCAGAGAATTCCGGATGAGTATCTTGCTGATATTACAGGAAGGATTAAGAACCTTCCCGGTTCAGTCGTAATCGAGCTTACTGAGCAGTCTGAGCTTACTGATGAGGAGCTTAACCGTCTTAAGACTTTGTATGGCGAGATG
>CAMJGB010000224.1 GCA_946405115.1 uncultured Clostridia bacterium
GGTCGCTTCGGCGGCCCTTTTCTTATGCCTTTTTGAACGTTTGGAGACACATTTATGTGGATCTGTTGCTAAAGCGACAGAAGTGGTGAGAATTGCTCATTTTTTGTGTGCTTTCAGAATGATGTAATCACTTTACAAAGATAGTAAGACAGGAGCGTGAATGAAATGATCTCACAGAGAATCGTGATCGTAAGAAGCAAGAAGAAGGAGTGGACTATCCTTAGTATTCTTGTTGCTATGACTCTCATAGCAGGAATGATTTCTATCTTCGAAATCTATATTTGACGTACGAGCATTATAAATTATCTTGACACGTGCGCGTCGCGCGTATATAAATAATTTCCGTAGGGCTGTCCTGCAAAGGGGCAGCCTTTTTTACGGAGGGTAACATGATAATCAAGATTCTGATGCTTATCGTATTCTTCGCGGTGCTTATCGCAGTTGGCGTAATGAGCCGCAAGAGTGCAAAGAACGTTGACGGATTCGTCCTTGGAGGAAGATCCGTAGGTCCCTGGCTCACAGCTTTCGCTTATGGTACGAGCTACTTCTCTGCAGTAATCTTCATCGGATATGCAGGACAGTTCGGTTGGAAGTTCGGTGTAGCTTCAACTTGGATAGGTCTCGGAAATGCTATCATCGGTTCACTTCTTGCATGGGTAATCCTCGGAAGAAGAACAAGACTTATGACACACAAGCTCGATTCATCCACGATGCCTGAGTTCTTCTCTAAGCGATTCAACTCCAAGAGCCTTCGTATCGGATCATCGCTCATCATCTTTATTTTTCTCATTCCTTACACAGCATCTTTGTACAATGGTCTTTCAAGACTTTTCGAGATGGCTTTCAACGTCGATTACAAGTACTGCATTATCGCAATGGCAGTTCTCACAGGTATATACGTTATCGTAGGAGGTTATGTTGCTACTGCGATCAACGACTTCATCCAGGGCATCATCATGCTCATCGGTATCGTAGCAGTAATTATTGCTGTTCTTAACATTAACGGCGGCTTTATGGGTTCCATGGTAGAACTTTCCAAGGTAGCTGGTGACTTCCCTGAGTACAACGGTGCTTATACTTCCTTCGTAGGACCTTTGCCCGTTGATCTTCTCGGCGTAGTTATCCTTACTTCACTCGGTACATGGGGTCTTCCTCAGATGGTTCAGAAGTTCTACGCTATCAAGCACGAGGACGCTATTCGTAAGGGTACTATCATCTCAACATTCTTCGCTATCGTAGTAGCAGGCGGATGCTACTTCCTCGGAGGCTTCGGAAGATTGTTCCTTACACAGGAGCAGGTTGATGCAATGGGATTCGACGCTATCGTTCCTGCAATGCTCGCTAACCTTCCTGACCTTCTCATCGCTGTAGTAGTAATCCTTGTTCTGTCTGCATCGATGTCTACACTATCTTCACTCGTTCTCACATCAAGCTCCACACTTACTTTGGACTTCATCTCAGGAACGATCGTTAAGAAGATGGGAGAGAAGGCTAAGCTTAACTGTCTTCGTGTTCTCGTAGTTGTATTCATCTTAATCTCTTCAATCATTGCATTGATCCAGTACAAGAGTAACGTCACATTCATCGCTCAGCTCATGGGCGTATCCTGGGGTGCTCTTGCAGGTGCATTCCTTGCACCTTTCCTCTTCAGCCTTTACTGGAAGAAGACAACAAAGGCTTCCTGCTGGGTTTGCTTCGTATTCGGTTCCGTTCTCATGGTTGCGAATATGCTGTTCAGAGCTAATTTCCCTGCTCTTTTGAAGTCACCCATCAACTGTGGTGCTTTCGCAATGCTCGCAGGATTCATTATCGTTCCTGCTGTAAGTCTTATTTCCAAGGCTCCTGAGGCTAAGCTCATTGATGAAGCTTTCTCAAGCTACGAGAGACCTGTTACAGTTACATCCAAGAACATTCTTGATGAAAATGAAGAATGAGAAGATTGGTTATATAGATGCACTGAAGGGCTTAGCCATCATCGGAATAACAGTTGCTCATTCCGGTGCAAATCTCATAGACGGTTGGGTAGGCAGATTATCCTGCCTCGGACCTACAACAGTAGTTATCTTTCTGATGCTTTCCGGAATGCTTACCGAGATGTCTCTTGATAAGCATTTTGGAGGAGAGCACATATCATTCAAATCATTACTTAAATGGTATAAGGCAAGGCTCATTAGGCTCTTGCCTTTATTCTATATTGCACTTTTTTTGAGCCTTCTTACAGGTTCTTGGAGTCAGTATTGGCTGGGAGAGGATAAGCCTGTCACAGTATTGAATGTAATTGCCCATATGTTTATGGTTCACGGGTTCTTTCCTCATTATGTGAACAGTCTCATGGGATTAGAGTGGTACGTCGGAGTGCTGTTCATATTCATTCTGATATCACCGCTTCTTCACAGATTTATCAATACATGGTGGAAGGCTGTAATGCTTCTGTTAGTAGTCTTCTTTGCCAATCCTCTTATTGAGACCTATATGTTTAATCACATGCCGATAATGGATGATTCCATTGTTTATGTCGGCTATATCTATTCAACCGGCCCGTTTCCGAATTTCACCTTCTTTGTATTCGGAATGGTGCTGTACTTTCTGTTCAAAAAACTCAATTCGGTTAAGCTTGATGATAAGAAGAGGTGTGCGATATCATATGGCCTCTTATGCTTGTCTTTCGTGTTGATAGTTCTTCAGTATCTTTATGTAATACTCGGAAGTCCGTTTACCATGAATGAGAGCTATGCGCTTATCTATTCTCTTATCATCATCAGCCAGATGGTAAGGCGTTCTCCTGTAATCGATAATTGTGTCTTCAGATTCTTTGGAAAGTATTCGTATGGAATATATCTGTTCCAATATATTGTCTTCAACATGTATGACAAATTGATTCTATATCACGGAAGAGGAAGCTGGACTATTAAGTTTCTGGTCGGTTTGATGGTATTATTAGGTGTATCGTTCCTTCTTACAAAGGGCGTAGACAAATGTATTAAACAAAGCAGGAAATCTGTATGAATTACGACGTTATTATTATTGGTGCAGGCCCCGGCGGAATTTTCTCCGCATATGAACTTAACA
>CAMJGB010000225.1 GCA_946405115.1 uncultured Clostridia bacterium
AGCAGCTACGAGCTGTGTGTCGTTTGCAATTACTTGCGTTTCCCGTTTTTTAAGGTGGCCAACGAGAATCCACCACCCGCTTTCTCAGTCCCAACGACCCCGTCGAAACCGGTACACCCCCATATGGGGATTAGAATATATCACATACCCTGATTGTCGTCAAAATCGTTATACTCGTCAAATCCCAGGTCTTTGCTTACGTCGTAAGGCGTGTAAGGGTCATTGCCGACTGCCTTGTCCCAACGCTCTTTCTGCTCCTCCTGAGCCTGCTGTTCAGCCATTGCTGCATCCATCTGCTTAGCAATCTCTCTTGCTTCATAAGGATTAAGAACTGACTCGGAACCGCAGTAGATGCACTTGATCTTGAAATGTCCGGAGAACTGTGCCTTACGTCCGCAGTTAGGGCAGACCATACCCTTGAGAACTGTGTTTCCTTCAGCTTCGATATCCATAGCTTCAACCAAAGCTTCATCGAGCATCTCGTTGGTGTAGCCGTTCTTCTTGAACATTATCCAGAATGCATGGAGTAATGTCTCTAGCTTATCGATGTTGTTATCCTCGAAGCCTTCACCTGAGCTCATGATAGAAAGGTTCCAATTGTCCATAGTTAATCCTCCTTATTCTCGACAGATTAATTATACAAAATTCTCGCAGAAAACAGATATGGCTTCTGCAACTGCTGCCATATTATCTTCGTTAACAAGTACAGCTTCGTCGTCGCTGTTGGAAAGGAATCCCAGACTTATCTGGAATGACCTGATCGTGTTTGCATAGTTAAGGCCTGTATAAAGGCTTGTTGCTCTAACTGTATTTACTTCAAGTCCTTCAGCATCTGCAATGAGCTCTGCGAGTTCTTCTGCATAGGAAGGGGAAGTGTCAGTGTAACTTCCTGAATCAGGTGTGTATACGCGTACTCCTGAAGCCGCAGAGTCACCTGCTGCATCAGCATGGATTCTTATGAAGAGGTCAGCATTGTTTGAAACTGCGATCTGAGCTCTTTCCTGATTGGAGATGTTTACATCGTTTGCATCTCTTGTGAGGATAACGGTTGCTCCGCACTGCTCGAGATAATCTGCAATGATGATCGAGTAATCAAGTGTGAGTTCGTACTCGGGAACCTCGGTGACAACACCTGTTGTACCGCATGTACATCTGGGCTTGGTGGAAGACAGCCATGATGCATAAAGCTCCTGATCATTATCTGTTGTCTCCTGATGTCCGGGATCGATAACAATGGTAAGTCCTGTAAGGTCAGGATGATTTGCCGCTACGGGAACTCTTGTGGGTTCCGGTGTAGGTGTTATCGTGGGCGTGGGAGAGGGAGTAGTCTCTGTTGTTGTCTCAGCAACCGTTGCTGCTGTAGAAACAGCATAGCTTTCTGCAGGATCAGGTCTGCCCGTTATGGTATTCCAGTTACGCGCTGCAAGAACAACAATACCGATGGCAAGTGCTGCGAGTACTATTCCGGAGATTGTATTCTTAACGGCAGGCTTTAATCTTTTTTTGCCTTCGTGATGAACAGACTGCTTAACAGGTTCCGGTTTTACGGGTTCTTCTGAATCAGATTTGTTTGAAGCTTCATGTGTAGCGACGATCTTCTCAACGAGCTGCCATCTTTGAGCTTCCGGCACTCTGCACAGATGAGTCTGGAGCTCGGCACGCTGTTCGGGCGTCATTTCCTTGACTATCTGCTCGAATTTACGCTTTGTCTGTTCCGATATCATTTGGTTTTTGTTAATCCGTTCGTTTGATGTTTTGTAATGTGTGGTAAACTAACTACTAGAAAATTATACATTAAATAAAATAAATCGGAGCAGTTAATGGAAGATAGTCTTTATATTGTAATGCCAGCGTATAACGAGGAGGCAAATATTGAAGCCGTAGTTAAGGAATGGCATGAAGTTGTTACAAACATAGGACCGACTTCCAGACTTGTCGTTGTAAATGACGGAAGTAAGGATAATACTTACGAGAAGCTTCTTGAGCTTAAGGAGAACTATCCTCAGTTAGAACCCCTTACCAAAGCTAATTCCGGTCATGGCGCTACACTTCTTTTTGCTTATAACTATGCCGTTGATCAGAAGGCTGATTATATCTTCCAGACCGATTCCGACGGTCAGACACTTCCTTCTGAATTCCCTGCTTTCTGGGAAGAGAGGAAGCTATACGATGCCATCATCGGTCACAGAAATCATAGGGAAGACGGTTTCTCCAGAATCATTGTTACTAAGGTTCTGAAGCTTGTCATTAAGCTTACTTTCGGTGTGAGCGTAACTGATGCCAACACGCCGTTCAGACTTATGCCCAGAAAGACATTGGAGAAGTATCTTCCCAAGATCCCTAAGGACTTTAATCTTTCCAACGTAATGCTGTCAGTGCTTCTTGTTAAGAACAAGGATAACGTTAAGTTTACTCCTATCACATTCAGACCGAGACAGGGCGGTAAGAATTCAATTAATCTGAGACGTATCTTCAAGATCGGCTGGCAGGCAGTAAAGGACTTCAGGCAGCTCCGTAAGACAATTTAAGATTGTAAACATAAAAATGATATTGATTTACAATATGGACTGAGTTAGAATTTGGTCTATGAGTAAAACATACGATCTTGTGCTTGCAGCAATCAGCGCTGCGCTTATTACAATCTGTTCCTGGATATCCCTTAACATTATGGATATACCTTTCACTTTGCAGACGTTCGGAATCCTTCTTGTATTGTTCACGACAGGTGGCAAGAGAGGATCAATATCCATTCTTATATACATACTGTTAGGACTTGTCGGAGTTCCTGTTTTTGCAGGTTTTAAGAGCGGACCTGCAGCACTTATCGGACCCACGGGCGGCTTTATCGTAGGCTTTCTTGCAGCAGGTCTTGTTTACTGGCTTGTTGATTCTCGTTGGTTTAAGGATATGAAGAAAAAGTCACGCACAAGCAGACTGGTATTCAGCATTATAGAAGGGCTCATTGTTGAGGTGATCCTTTATTGTGTAGGCGTATCATGGTTCATGTTCGTGTACACGAGAAACACAGGTGCGATCGGCATCGGTTCCGTGCTCACATTATGTGTA
>CAMJGB010000226.1 GCA_946405115.1 uncultured Clostridia bacterium
AAAGTGAATTCATTATCAAGGTCGAATACTGCAAGGTCTGCGTCATCTCCGACATTCATGCCGCCTCTTCCGAGCTTTAAGATCTTGGAAGGGTTGTGGCACATAAGCTCAACGAGCTTCTCCATGGTGATGATGCCGGGCTTTACGAGGTATGTGTAGCAGAGTGCGAATGAACTCTCAAGACCTACGATACCGTTAAGTGCATGTGAGAATTCAACTTCCTTGTCATCCTGATGATGAGGAGCGTGATCAGTAACGATACAGTCAACAGTTCCGTCCTTGATAGCTTCGATGACAGCGAGCTTATCCTCCTCTTCTCTGAGCGGCGGATGCATCTTGAAGTTAGTGTCGTAATTCTCACAAGTAACATCAGTTAGAGTGAAGTAATGAGGACATGTCTCGCATGTAACCTTAACGCCTCTTGCCTTAGCTTCTCTGATCATTCTCATACCGCCCTTTGTGCTTACATGGCAGATGTGTACGGGAATGTCGAGATACTCGGAGAGAATGATGTCTCTTGCAATCATGATGTCTTCAGCAACAGAAGGACATCCTCTGATGCCGATGGATGTGGAAACCTCACCTTCATTCATTGCTCCGCCGGAAATTGTCAGGTCTTCTTCATGGTTCAATACCGGAATATCAAAGTCGGAGGAGTATTCGAGAACCTTACGCATGAATCCTGAAGTAGCAATAGGCTTACCGTCGTTGCTGATGGCTACGATTCCAGCCTCTTTCATGAGGCCGATCTCAGCAAGTTCTTCACTCTCGAGATTCTTGCCTGCAGCTCCGATAGGATAAACTCTTACGAGACCTGCATCAGCGGCTCTCTTAAGAATTCCTTCAACAACTGCTGCGTTGTCGCATACCGGGAATGTGTTAGGCATTGTGCAGACGCTTGTGAAACCGCCTCTTGCAGCTGCAGCACTTCCTGTTGCGATTGTTTCCTTATACTCATAACCGGGCTCTCTGAAGTGAACGTGCATGTCTACAAGTCCCGGAAGAAGCGTTCCGCCCTTAACGTCGATGATCTCATCAGCAGATGACTCATCGAAAGCTTCTGCGAACTTGCCGTTATCAATATATACGGCGGTCTTATCTGAACCGATTACCTTACAGTTCTTGATTATTGTCTTCATAAGTTGTTTCTCCTTGCCATAAGCAGATAAAGAACTGCCATTCTTACTGCTACTCCGTTAGTAACCTGCTTGTTGATAACTGACTGATCACAGTCATAAACTGCTGTAGGAAGCTCTACACCGTGGTTGCACGGACCCGGGTGCATAAGGAATGCATCAGGCTTAGCAAGCTTCAATACTTCAGGTGTGATCGCATAGAACTTTGCATATTCAGCTACAGACGGGAAAAGTGAGCTCTTCATTCTCTCAAGCTGAACTCGAAGACCCATAACGGCATCAGCATCCCTTACGCAGTCTTCAACTGAATCTGCAACAGTTACGCCCATCTTCTCGATTCCGATAGGCATCATTGTTCTGGGACCATATACGCTTACCTTGGCACCAAGCTTTGCAAGTCCGATTGCGTTGGATCTTACAACTCTTGAGTGATAGATGTCACCGCAGATGGCAATCTTCTTTCCTTCGAACTTATCGAATCTCTCATACATTGTGAGCATATCAAGAAGTGCCTGCGTCGGATGCTCATTCATACCGTCACCTGCGTTTACGATGCTTGCATTGATCTTGTCAGCGATTGAGTGAGGAGCTCCTGACTGAGGGTGTCTCATAACGATGATATCAGTACCCATCATGTCGATTGTTCTTGCTGTATCGAGCAAGGATTCACCTTTTGCAACTGAGCTTCCGGAAGCTGAGATATTTGCACTTGTGGATCCCATGTACTTGGAAGCTAACTCGAATGAAAGTCTTGTTCTTGTGGAATTCTCGTAGAACAATGTAACTACTGATTTTCCCTGTAAGTGTGATGTCTTCTTAGGACCTGTCTCTACAACCATCTTCATGGTCTTAGCAGTATCCAATATCTCCATAATCTCCTCGGGAGTAAGCTGCTTCATGCCGAGGAGGTCTTTACTCTTAAGTCCCATTTTACATATCCTCCTTAATAAGAATGACCTGTGTTGTACCGTCGACGTCTTCGAACTGAACGTTAACCTGCTCTCTCTCGGAAGTCGGAACATTCTTGCCGACGTAGTCAGCCTTAAAAGGAAGCTGTCTGTGACCTCTGTCGATCAACTCTACAAGCTGAATGCAGGAAGGTCTGCCCATATCGAAAATGTTGTCTATTGCAGATCTTATTGTTCTGCCTGTATAGAGAACATCATCAACAAGTATGATCTTGGTACCGTTAACATCGAAAGGAATGTGAGTACCGTTTACTACAGGATGTGCTGCAAGCATGGACAGATCATCTCTGTAGAACGTGATGTCGAGGATGCCCATGGGCACCTTAACATTCTCGATTGATTCGAGGTAATCACGAATCTTCTTGGCGATAGAAACACCTCTCCTCTGGATACCTATGAGAGCTATTCCATCGAGACCTTTATTGTGCTCGATGATCTCATGAGAAATCCTGATGATCGCGCGCTCCACCGCAGCTTCGTCCATAAGAACGTTCGCATTGGTTTTTGAAACTTCACTCATTTGGAAACTCCTTACCCCGGTATATAAAATGCCGGAAAATTGAATTTCCCGGCACGACAAAAATTCTTATAAAACAAGAATCTTACAACCTCGCCGGGCTGTTTAAAGATTACGTTAAAAGTCTATTCCTTTAGCCCTTTAGATTCAAGGATAAAGTGAGGTATTTGAGATATTGTAATATACAAAAAGGCTGCCTTCGAAAAGGCAGCCTTCTTATGTTTTAAGCTATGAACTTATCAGAGCTGAGGACCTGCAGCAACAAGTGCCTTACCAGCATCGTTTGTCTCATACTTCTTGAAGTTCTTCTGGAATCTCTCAGCAAGATCCTTAGCCTTTGTATCCCACTCGGAAGCATCAGCGTATGTGTCACGAGGATCGAGGATCTCTGTGGATACGCCAGGAAGCTCTGTAGGTACTTCGA
>CAMJGB010000227.1 GCA_946405115.1 uncultured Clostridia bacterium
ACAACGAATGCAGGTTTAACGTATGTACGGTCAGGTGCGATCTTGGCATCGGACATCGGGGAATCGTAGAAGAAACCCGTGTCGTAGTCTCTGTGTGTAAGCTTTTCGAGCAGGTCGGGCCACGCGGGATCTACCTTCCAGCCCTCGGGGTCCTTAAGGTAAAGGTCCACAGCCTCGCGGTATACCTTCGCAGTTACCGCAGCGTAGTAGTCGCCCTTGATCCTTCCCTCGATTTTAAGCGAGTCAACACCGGCGTCAACGAGGTCCGGGATGTGCTCGATCATGGAAAGATCCTTCGAGCTTAAGATGTATGTGCCGTGCTCGTCTTCCTCTATCGGGAAGGCGGATTCAGGGCGCTTCTCCTCAACGAGAGCGTAACCCCAGCGGCAGGGCTGAGCGCATGCTCCTCCGTTAGAACGGCGGCCCGTGAAGTAATTGCTTAAGATGCAGCGGCCTGAGTAGGAAACGCACATGGCGCCGTGTACAAAAGCCTCAAGCTCAAGGTCGGAAGGAATCGCAGCACGTATCTGCTTAATGTTCTGCAAAGAAAGCTCGCGTGCGAGAACGATTCGGCGCGCACCCTGGTTGTACCAGAACTTGCAAGCCTCCGAATTGGTAGTGCTTGCCTGCGTGGATATGTGTATCTCAAGATCGGGAGCAACAGCCTTCACGCGTGAGAAGATACCGGGATCGCTTACGAGGACCGCATCGGCCTTAGCTTCATGTGCAATAAAGTCGATCTCGTCGTCTATTACCTTAAGGTCAGACTCAAGACCCATGATATTCATGGTGACGTAGCATTTTACGCCGTGCTCGTGAGCATAGGCGATGCTTTCCTTCATCTGGTCATGGTCGAAGTTGTCGGAGAATGTGCGAAGACCGAATCTTTTGCCCGCCATGTAAACAGCATCGCAACCGTAAGCGATGGCGGTGCGAAGCTTCTCGGGCGAACCCGCAGGCGACAGTACCTCAGGCCTCATCAGCCCGGCTCTCCTGTCTCAGTCTCTGCTGTCTCCTCGGGAGGATTTGCAGCAGCTTCCAAAGCAGCCTGGTAGTTAGCCTGGAAGATAGCAACATTAGCTTCGTGCTCTGCAAGGGTAACGGCAAACAAAGTACCGCCCTGACCGTCAGAACAGAAGTACAGATAGTTGGAATTCGGCTCCGGATAAAGTGCAGCCTGGATTGCATCGACACCCGGCATGCAGATAGGTCCCGGAGGAAGTCCCTGGTACATATATGTGTTGTAAGGACTGTCGAGGGACAGGTCATCCGCAGAGAGGATGATGTCGGGATCAAGTCCGTTCATACGTCTTATGAAGTTAATAGTAGCGTCGGAGCCCAAGTAGTGCATGCTCTCGTCAGCACTGTTCATTCTGTTACGGAATACGGACGAGATGTACATCATGTCGGTCATGTTATTGGACTCGGACTGGATGATGGAAGCAAGCGTCATGATCTGGTCCATCGTCATGCCGAGGGAAGCAGCTCTCTCATAGTACTCGTCGTAGAGCTTGTTCTCTGTATTGTTAAGCATGGTGGAGATGATTGTCTGCGCACTCGCATTAATATCGAACTCATATGTATCAGGGAAAAGATAACCTGAAAGGACGTGGTCTCTTCCCTCGGTAAGTTCAATCTGGGATACGAAGCTATAGTCCGTGAACAGGTTCGGGCTGTCCATGCACTCGTCCATCTCCTCATCGGAGAAGGTAAGACCTGCTTCGTGAAGTCTCGTCTTCATCTCCTCGTAGGTAATACCCTCAGGGAATGTAACGGTAACGCTTACGGAACGCTGCGTCAGAAGGAACATGATCTCGTCGTAATCAAGGCCCTCGAGAAGGTAGTGGGTACCTGCCTGGTACGCGCCGTCAAAGCCGTTAACCTTAGACAGAAGCGAGAACATGAAAGTGTTGTCGATAAGACCCAGCTCGAAAAGCTTATCGGCGATATCAGAAGTCATGTCACCGGTTCTGATAACAAAAGGAATGGCTCCCTCGGTATTCATGTCTACACTAAAGGAGCCGTCTTCCAACCCGGCTTCGAGCTCCGTAAAGCGCTCTTCCTGGTGGATTACATAGTTATAGCCAACATAAACTCCCATGATCGCGAAGCTCACGACCAACAGGAGTACTATGAAGATATTAAAAACAACTTTAAGTTTCTTTGGCAGCATCTTTCTTCTTAGCTTCGGCCTTGAGACGCTGGTCGGTATTGAGGATCTTCTTTCTCAATCTGATGCTCTTAGGAGTTACCTCGCAAAGCTCATCGTCCTCAACAAATTCGAGACACTGCTCGAGGCTGAAATTAAGAGGAGGTGTGAGACGCATAGCATCATCACTTCCGGCTGCACGCATGTTAGTAACGTGCTTCTTCTTACAAACGTTTACGGTGATATCATCAGGCTTCGGGTTGATGCCGACGATCATACCTTCGTAAACTTCCGTGCCGGCACCTATGAGAAGGTTTCCTCTGTCCTGTGCGTTGTAAAGTCCGTAGGTCATCGCCGTACCACTCTCGAACGCTACAAGGACGCCGTGTGAACGTGTCGCGATCTGTCCCGCAACGGGCTCATAGCCGCTGATTATGGAGTTCATTATACCATTGCCCTTAGTGTCGGTCAAAAACTCAGTACGGTATCCGATGAGTCCTCTGGAGGGGATATTGAACTCAAGTCTTGTGTATCCCTTTGACGGAGGAAGCATGTTCTTCATCTCTGCCTTACGGCTTCCGAGCTTCTCGATTACAGCACCTACAAACTCCTCGGGAACGTCGATTACGAGGTCCTCATAAGGCTCGCAGAGAACGCCGTCGATCTCCTTCATGATTACCTTAGGCTTACTTACCTGAAGCTCGTAACCCTGTCTTCTCATCTCCTCAATGAGGATGGAAAGATGAAGCTCTCCTCTTCCCTTTACGATGAAGGACTCTGTTGTATCTGTCTCTTCAACTCTCATGGAAACGTTTGTCTCGATCTCCTTGAAGAGTCTGTCTCTTAAGTGACGTGAAGTAACGAACTTACCCTCCTGTCCTGCGAAAGG
>CAMJGB010000228.1 GCA_946405115.1 uncultured Clostridia bacterium
CAAAGCGAAGACCTCGCAGATCTTACGAATGCAGTCGAACATGTAAGGTTTGTAAGAATCAAGGTCACAGGGAGTGCCTTCAAGTATGATCGTGTGTGCAGTGGAACTTATGAACTCGATGAGCGTGTAGAGCATGATGGGCTCGTCTTTCCATTTCGCCCCGTTGCTGTGAAGAATGATCTCGTATTCCTCACGCACATTTACGGAGCTGATGAGTGTATCGTCTGTAATGGCTTTCTGATAGAAGCCGAAGTTTAAGTTCCTGTTTAGGAAACGTACGAGCCTCGGATCCTTGGAAAGGTCTGTAACGACAGAGTCTGCAATGACAATTATCTGATCTACCGTGGTAAGTTTAGGGTTCTTGTTTTTCTTCTTGTTAAGATTATCAACTGCATTAAGGAGAATAGCTTCTGACTTACGGGCAATAAGATGGTCGATGATATCCTGCTTATCTTTAAAGTAGAAGTAGAAGGTACCCTTAGCTACTCCGGCGCTGTTTACGATGTCGGAGATTGATGTATCGGTAATGCCCTTGGTAGTGAACAGATCATAAGACTTGGAAAGCAGTGTATTACGCTTAAGTCTTTTGTTGTCTTCAGCTTTTCCCATAATAAACCCCTTGCTAACAGGCTTTTTGGTGAGTTTACACAAAATCTGACTAACGGTCAAGAAATTGACTTGAAATTATTGACCGATAGTCAAAAAGTGTTATCATAGTTTAAGAAAATGACCGATGGTCAAAAATACAAGCGAGGTGAATCGATAATGCTTAAGTTCGGAAAGCAGATAGTCAGATCAAGATTCGTGATACTGATCGTGGCTTTGTTGCTGCTCATTCCGTCCGTCATCGGATTCCTTAATACGCGTATCAATTACGATATCTTGTATTATCTTCCGAATGACATCGAGACGATGCAGGGCCAGGATGTTCTGCTCAATGACTTCGGTAAGGGTGCATACGGTATATTCGTCTGCGACGGCCTTACTACTAGAGAGCAGATAGAGATGAGGGATAAGGTTCTGGCTGTAGATCATGTTGCAGATGTTATCTCTTACAGTTCTTTAACAGACGGCCAGATACCGATTGAGATGATGCCTTCTGAAGTACAGGATGTATTCATGTCTGAAGACGGCAACGGATGTTTGATGTTTATCTTCTTTGATACAACAAGTTCTGCTGATGAGACTATGGAGGCGATAGGAGAGATCAGGAACATCGCCGGTACACAGTGCCTTCTTTCCAGTATGGCAGCTGTCGTAACTGATACCAAAGATCTTGTAGCAGAGCAGACCCCTATATATACGGTGATTGCAGTTGCACTTGCACTCGTAGTTCTGTTCCTCATGACGGATTCTTTCCTCGTTCCGATCATTTTCCTTATCGATATCGGCATATCGATTGTTTATAACCTCGGAACTAATTTTGTTAAGGGTGAGATCTCGTTCATCACCATGGCACTCGTTGCTATCCTGCAGCTTGCGGTAACGATGGACTACTCGATCTTCTTATACAACAGCTACATCGAGCAGAAGGCCAAGTTCTCTGACAACAAGGAGGCTATGGCAAATGCAATTGCAGCCACAATCACTTCAGTAACGGGTTCTTCACTTACAACTATCGCAGGCTTCCTTGCCATGTGCTTCATGACGTTTACGCTTGGCTTTGATATGGGTGTCGTTATGGCAAAGGGCGTAGTGCTCGGCGTAATCTGCTGTGTAACAATCCTGCCTTCGCTTATCCTGCTTTGCGATAAGGCGATACAGAAGACTCACCATAAGACGTTGAACTTCAAGGGAGACCTGCTTTCTAAGTTCATCTCGAAGAGATATGTTGTAACTGCAATTCTCTTGCTTCTCCTGTGGATTCCGGCAATTTACGGCTACACGAGACTTAATGTCTACTACAAGCTCGATTCGAGCCTACCGGCATCACTTGGTTCCGTTCAGGCTAACGAGGCTCTTGAGAGTAATTACGATATCTCGTCGGTATCGATGATCCTCGTAGATTCCGATATGTCTTCAAGGGATACGCGTGAGATGCTCGATGAGATTAAGAGTGTTGACGGAGTTAACTTCGCATTAGGACTAGATTCCATAGTAGGTTCGCTTGTGCCTGATGAGATCATTCCCGTTGATGCAGTCTCAAAGCTTCAAAGCGACAGCTATAAGTTAATAGTAGTCTCTTCTGCATATCAGGTTGCTACAGATGAGATTAATGCTCAGTGCGATGAGATTCAGAACATAATTAAGCGTTACGATCCTACTTCAATGTTTGTCGGCGAAGCACCGGCTACCAAGGATCTTATCGAGATTACGGACCGCGACTTCAAGATAGTAAGCATCGTAAGTATCGGTGCCATCTTCCTTCTTATCCTGTTCGTATTAAAGTCCGGTACGCTTCCTGTAATTCTTGTTTCCGTAGTTGAGCTTGCTATCTACATCAACATGTCCATCTCGTACTACACGGGATCCACGCTGCCGTTCATCGCATCCATCTGCGTAGGAACGATACAGCTCGGAGCAACAATTGACTACGCAATACTTCTTACAAACAGATACAAGACAGAGCGTATTGCAGGTGCTTCAGCTAAGGAAGCAGTTTCAAATGCCGTTAAGACTTCAATTCATTCTGTATTCTCATCGGCATTCGGCTTCTTCGCAGCTACGGTAGGAGTTGCAATCTACTCTGACATCGATCTTATAAGCTCGATCTGCCTGCTTCTTTCAAGAGGTGCGCTGCTGTCGATGGTTATCGTGCTTACATTGCTGCCGTCGATGCTTCTCATCTTCGATGGCTTGATCATAAGAACAACGTGGGACATGAAGTCTTTAATACCGCATAAGGAGGTACATAAGAAATGTTATCAGTAACTTCGAAAAGAATAATAGCTTTAAGCACAACTGCTGCAGTAGCATTGGGAAGCTGCGGGGGAATGATGCTCTATAAGAATAATCAGAACAAGGTTCTTGCCCAGGAATTAAATACTGAGATCGCTG
>CAMJGB010000229.1 GCA_946405115.1 uncultured Clostridia bacterium
TAAGACATCCCATTGAATAGTAAGGGATCATCGGGAAGAATGCCTGAAGTGCAATGAATGTGGCCATTACAATACCGGAGATTCCGATCGTACGATGATGCACTTCTGTCTTTCCTTCTGTTTTGGTAGCAACATAAATGGAATAGATACCCGTAACAAAATACAAAGTAAGCTGGGCAAACAAAGTTATTAATCTTGCAGCTCCTGTGTCGTAGTTACCATCCAAATCGTAATGGAATACGATAGGCTTAAAGATATTAACAAGCAAAGCGATTATCTCGAATATGAATATCAGCCATCCGCCGCAAGTAAGAAGCAGACTGAATCTTCCCTTCTGACCGAGATAAGCAATGACAAATCTCGTCCAAAGAAGAACCGATACCGCCATCGACATAAAGAATATGAGCGTATCTAAATAAGCTAACGGAATGATCTTATTCTCGGTAAACGTACCCCATAAAAGATCGGAAACATAGAAGACAGCTACAGCATACAAAAACTGCCTGTAGCGCTCAAACGCCGCAGGAATCTTCTTCGACCACTTAGGCCAAAGATACTCTGAATTAATGATGCAATGTAATGTCAGAGCCAGCAAACCGATGCTTGCATAATACATATATCTATCCACCGCTAAAATCTTATGGGTCTTTAGCTTCTACAACGATTATACTATACCGCTCATTTATTCATATAACAATTTTATTAGATTATGTGTGATTTCTTAAGAATATAAGCAAACAAAATCGGGCGTCTCAGAAATGAGCACGCCCGACTGTTGGTTCTGATATGTGACTATTACTTCTTGATACCCTCTCTCCATGTAGCAGGCTTGAACTCCTGTACAAGAGGAAGAAGTCTCTGATCAACGTCAATCTTGAATACTGAGTTGAAGTTGTTGGTTGCGATCATCTGACCTGCGAAGCCTACGATTACAACAAGTTCCTGATCGTTGAAGTACTTCTTAAGATCAGCGAAAAGCTCATCGGATACAGCTGTAGGATCCTTAACGATCTGCTCAGCCAAAGTTGTAAGCAATGTCTCCTTCTCATCGTAAACGAGATTAGCAGGATCAAGACCCAAACCCTTAACGTCACTTATGAAGAAAAGGGAGCACAACTGGCATGAATTAGTTGTGGAGATCTTATGAGCGAAGAGGATAGCATCCTTCTCCCCGATTACTTCAACAAGTCTATTCCATGATGTGTACCAAGCCATGAAAGCGTCATATGTAGCAGCATCATTAAGAAGACCCTTCTTCATGTTTGTTACTGCGTTTCTGCCTGCGAGCTCGTCATAACGCTCCTTCTCGGCACCTGTTGCTTCCGTTTGCTCTACCAATTTAATTCTTGCCATTTTCGTGATTCTCCTTTTCGATTTATATTAAAGTGCAAGCTTAAGTATTTCTGTTATCTTCTGTGCGTCGAGGGGAACGTAGTGTCCTACAGTGCCTCCGGCTGTCGCACGCTTAGCCATTACCTCGAAGTCCTTGTCATCGATACCAAGTTCGGAAAGTCTGGTCTTAACTCCAAGACCTCTGAAGAATTTCTCGAGTTCTTCTGAAAGAAGCAGTGCTCTTTCCCTCTCATCAAAATCGTACGAATCCTTGCCGTATACTCTTGATGCGAGAAGTGCAAGCCTCCAAGGCTTTACATCTGCCATGTATTTGGTCCATGCAACGAACACAACTGCCATTCCCTCACCGTGTGTAATGTTGTACTGTGCGGAGAGCTCATGCTCGATTCTGTGTGAACCCCAGTCTGCCCTTCTTCCTGCATCAAGGAAGTTGTTGTGAGCTACTGATGCGAGCCACTGGATCTCGCCTCTTGCGTTGATGTTCGTGGGATCTTCCTTAAGTCTTATCGCATTCACCTGCAAAGCTCTTATAGCACCTTCGATCAGGTAGTCTGTGGTGTCTGAATTCTTCTCGTCGGAGAAGTATCTTTCAAGAAGGTGAGCAAGTACATCAGCGATACCTACGGATGTCTGATACGAGGGAAGGTTTGCCGTGTAGCGGGGATTCATTATCGCGAACTTAGGGATAATGCGGTCATCCTCGAAGCCCTTCTTCCACTCTCCGTATGAGAGGATCGCGCAGTTAGATGTCTCTGATCCGCTTGATGCCGTCGTTGCGATGACTCCGATGTTAAGAACTGTTTCTGGATTAACTCCCTTGTCGAAGAAGTCCCAGACATCGCCGTCATACGGTATACCGAGAGCTATTGCCTTGGCGGTGTCGATGGAGGAACCTCCACCGACTGCCAGAACAAAATCCACTTCGTCTTTCTTGCCCTGTTCGACAAGCTTTCTTACCAATTCGATGGAAGGGTTCGGTACTACTTCACCGCTTTCGGAAAACTTGATTCCGAGTTCGTCTACTGCGTCCTTGATGACATCGTAGATGCCGAGAGTCTTTATGAAGTCTCCGCTGTATACAAGCAGAAGTGATGTAACCTTATAGTTTTTAAGAAGCTTGCTTAAGCTCTTCTCTGAACCCTCACCGAAAACTATCTTAGCCGGGTTGTAGTACTCGAAACCTATCATCGTATGTGATCTCCTTTT
This sequence comes from uncultured Clostridia bacterium, assembly GCA_946405115.1. GTDB lineage: Bacteria > Bacillota > Clostridia > Saccharofermentanales > Saccharofermentanaceae > Saccharofermentans. Next base: position 2,560 of record CAMJGB010000229.1, read on the forward strand.
ATACGAGTCCGGTTTTATCAGTAAAGAGGTACTACTGCGCCGTCGTATGTGCTGTTGATGTACTCAGCGATCTCAGGACCCTGGAGTACTTCTACGAGAGCCTGGAGTGCAGGATCGTCAGCATGCTCGGGTGTTGTAGCGATGATGTTGCCGTATGTCTGTGCAGCGAGTCCGTCATTTGCCTCTACTGCGAGTGCCTGGCTTACATGGAGTCCGCCCTCGATAGCGTAGTTACCGTTGATAACTGCTACGTCTACGTCAGGGAGTGCTGCTACAAGCTGCTCAGGTGCGAGCTCTTCGAACTGGATGTTAAGAGGGTTCTCAACGATATCTTCTACTGTAGCGTTGATGCCTGCATCTTCATCAAGTACGAGGAGTCCTTCCTGTGCGAGGAGGAGCAATGCTCTTGCTTCGTTTGTTACGTTATT
>CAMJGB010000230.1 GCA_946405115.1 uncultured Clostridia bacterium
ACTTCTTAAGAAGGTAGCCCTCGAGGACCGTGCCGGATCATATCCGTCACAGCTTTCCGGAGGACAGAAGCAGAGAATCGCCATTGTAAGAGCCCTTGCCATGAAGCCCGATGTGTTGCTTTTCGATGAGCCCACGTCAGCGCTCGATCCCGAGATGGTAGGCGAAGTTCTTGATGTTATGAAGGACCTTGCCAAAGAAGGCATGACAATGGTTGTAGTTACGCACGAGATGGGCTTCGCACGAGAAGTCGGCAACCGTGTTGTATTTATGGACGAAGGTAAGCTCGTAGTTCAGGGCACACCTGACGAGATCTTCGGCCATACAGAGAACGAGAGACTTAAGACCTTCCTCGCGAAGGTTCTGTAAGCAATAAAAAATCTGGAAACAGGCGTGACCCGCCGGAAAGAGGCAGACAATGTCAGAACAGCAGACAACTCCCAATCCCGCACCCGCATCCGCAGCACCTTCAGTTGCTATCTCTGAGTATATCAAGGGCGCTTTCGCAGGTTTTTACAACCCGATCCTCGGCATCAGAGACTTGAGCACAAAGCTTTCAACATCAGCTGCAATCATTTTCTCAGGTGCATGTGCACTCGCACTTTATGTGCTTTCAGTCGCTTTGTTCCTTGGAAGCTACCTTTTTAAGGATTATGAGCCGAACATTTTGCACATCGCTTTGAATGCATTCATCACTTATGCATGCATGACATTCGGTATCGCAGGTCTCGCTTGGGTAGTATCCAGAGTTCAGAACCTCAACAGAAAGTTCCCCGAGATCCTTTCTGCAGTAACAATGGCTGTCATCCCCGGCTCACTCATCATCATCTGGGGACAGGGACTCTCATTCCTCTCTTATGTGCCCAGCTTCTTCTACTACTGCGGAAGAGCTTACCTTGCAATCCTCCTCTTCGAGCACCTCAAGGATGACCGTTTGACAGGAAAGAAGCAGTTCTTCACAGCAGCTATCACAGCAGCACTCGGAATCGCAATTTCTTACATCATTTTCTGATAACCCTTATCTTTGCTTATGTACAGCTACCTAGATCCCACGCTGACAAAAGCATTGATGTATCTTGAGATCAATCTGATCTCTATAGTGTTGGTCGCGTTCATCCACTACAAGACGAACGGCCTGACCAAAATGGTTGCCCAAAGAAACTTCGCCATGGCGATAGATGCGCAGCTGGCATTCTTCGTGTCAGATACGCTCTTCGCCATGATGTTTTATGGGCTGTTTCCGAAGATTCCGGCATTCATGCTCTTCTCGAAGGAAGTGTATTTCCTCTCGACGAGTTTGCTGTGTTTCTTCTGGTTCGTTTACTTCGAGTACCTGCAAAATTCGCCGTTCGTCCGCGACCGTAAAAGAGTATGGCAGTCGTCCTTCCTCGTATGGATCATGGTCATACTTCTCGTGGTCAATCTGTTCACGGGAATCTGCTTCCGTGTGGATTCAGACGGCAACTACAGCCGCGGACCGCTCTTCATCGTGATGTATATAATCTCCTATTCATACGTATTCTTCACATGCATCAGGGCATTCATCCGTCTGTTTAAGAAGCAGTACTACTCACAGCGCAGTATGCTCATAAAGCTCGCTCTGTTCCCGGTAGGACCTGCTATCGCAGGAATCATCCAGTTCTTCCTGCCTGAGCTTCCTGTAGCATGTGCAGCGCTTGCCTTTGCTACATTGATCATCTACATGGACAGAACCGACAGCATGATCGCGCTCGACCCTTTGACTCACCTTCACAACAGGAAGATGATCGACTATTACTACTCGATTTGGCACGACGACAAGGAATCGAACGCATCGCTCTTCCTTCTCATGATCGACGCGAACAAGTTCAAGAGCATCAACGACACCTACGGTCACATCCAGGGCGACAAGGCTCTTGTAAGAATCGCAGACGCCATGAGAATCTCACTTCGCGGACACAACAGGAGATTTAACATCGCACGATTCGGCGGCGACGAATTCGCCATCTTAGTCTGGGCTGAGAATGAAGACGAGATCCTCGCACTCGAGAAGCGCATTCACACATCGCTTGCGAACCTTAACGCCCGCGAGCACTCCCCTTACGAACTTACCGTAAGCATAGGACACGAGCAGGCTTCACGCGACTTGCCTCTTAAGGACCTCATCGAAAAGGCTGATGCCAAGCTCTACGAAGAGAAAGAAAGACTCGGCAACGTAAGAAAGAAATAATTAATTACTTATAATCATCTACATCGAATTTACGATCACGGAAGTAGTAGTCTCTATCCTCTTCCGTGATCTTTCTTATTACTCGGCAGGGATTTCCGACAGCGATCATGTCGTCAGGAATATCCTTTGTCACAACACTTCCCGCTCCGATGACAACATTCTTGCCGATTGTAACGCCGGGCAGGATGCATGTATTACCTCCGATCCAGACATTGTCTCCGATAGTTATGTCGATTCCGTATTCATAACCTGAATTCCTTGAGTCGGGATGAACAGGATGACCTGCCGTATAGATCGATACGTTAGGTGCGACCTGAACATTGTCGCCGATCCTGACTTTACCTACATCCAGGATGATCAGATTGTGATTGGAATAGAAGTTCTCACCGATCTCGATGTTATAACCGTAGTCGCACTGGAAAGGCGACTCGATATTAAACTCCTCACCTATCTTACCGACAATGCCTCTGATCTTCTCCTTGCGAAGCTCCCTGTCACAAGGAGGAATGTTATTGTATTCAAATGTCTTCATCTTACAGGAGATGCGTTCTTCCGTAAGACCATCCATCCACGCCTTGTAAGGCAGGTTTGCGAGCATTCTCTCCTTCTGGTTCATGGCAGTATCCCCTCCATTTTTCTTTTTTAAACGAACAGCACCCCCGAGCGGACTTACGCACAAGCGAAGCGCGGAGTACGTAGCGAAGAGGTGGCGTGAAACTGGAGCCTCCAGCCGGGATCGAACCGGCGACCTCATCCTTACCATGGATGCGCTC
>CAMJGB010000231.1 GCA_946405115.1 uncultured Clostridia bacterium
CTGTTGCAAGATTCACACGTTACGGCTTGGGCGACGGTATCGAGAAGAAGGAAGATGACTTCGCTGAGGAAGTTAGAAAGCAGGCTGGTCTCTAATTATTAGAAGACCTAAGCTTCAATCTTAAGTTAATAAACTGCCGGTCGGATTTATTCCGGTCGGCAGTATTCATAAAAAAGGATTTATGATCTATTTTGACAACAGCGCTACAACTAAACCCTGTGAAGAAGTAATCCGCACGATTAATGAGGACCTCACGGGTGATAACTGGGGCAATCCCGGTTCTTTGCATAAGCTTGGTATCACGGCATCCAAGAAGTACGAGACTGCACTTTCCGATTGTGCATCCGCTCTTTCATGTACGCCCAATGAGTTGATATTTACATCCTGTGGTACTGAAAGTGCCAATACCGCTATTACAGGTTATCTTAAGGCTAATCCGAGAAAGGGTAATACGATCATCTCCACAAGGACTGAGCATAAATGTACCCTTGAGACTTTGGCTAAGCTTGAGAAAGAGTCTTATGTCGTTAAGTATGTCGATGTCGGCAGAGACGGAAAGCCCAAGCTTGATGACCTTAGAAATCTTATTGATGATGATGTAGCTTTGTTGTGCTTTACACATGTAAATAATGAGACAGGATCTGTTCTTCCTCTTGAGCAGATTCTTGAGATCAAGAAGGAGACCCGCCCTGAGGCTGCGCTTTATCTTGACTGCGTTCAGTCTTTGGGAAAGCTTCCTATAAATCTTAGAAATTCCGGTATCGATATGGCTTCATTCTCGGCTCATAAGGTACACGGCATAAAGGGTGTAGGGCTTCTTTATGTTAAAGAGGGAATCCGCATCGCTCCTTACATTTTGGGCGGCGGTCAGCAGAATGGAATGAGATCGGGAACACAGAGTCTTCCTCTTGCAGCTTCAATGGCAACAGCCTTGATCGAGGCTGAGAAGGCAAGAGAGAATTCTTATAAGAATGCATCCGAGATTAACTCGTATCTTCGTGAAGAGCTTATCAAGAGAGGTGCTGTGATCAATTCTCCTGATGATGCATTGCCGTTCGTTCTTAATGTTGCATTTAGAAACTTTCAGTCTGAGACAATGCTTCACTGTCTTGAGATATACGATATCTTCATTTCAACGGTATCGGCATGTTCTTCAAAATCTAAGAAGGTTTCCTATGTGCTCGAGAATATGGGCATAGACAGGAGCATATCTTCCAACAGTGTTAGGCTTTCCTTTTCGCGTTATAATACGATGGATGAAGCCGAGAGCTTTGTTAAGGCGATAGATGAGATATATGAACTTTATGAGGTAAAGGTAAGATAATGGCTACTAACGTAATATTGGCAAGAATGGGTGAGGTTACTCTTAAGGGTCTTAACCGAGGAAGATTCGAGCAGCAGCTCATGAATAACTTAAGATACAGATTAAGAAGCTACGGCAAGCTTAATATCTTCCAGAGTCAAAGCAGAATCTGGATCGAAGCCAAGGAAGAGGGTAATCCTTATTTCGAAGACGATGCTTCTGCAAAGGAACTCATGACTGCAGTTACGCAGGTTTTCGGTATTGTTTCCGTAAGTCTTGCACGTAAGTTCGAGGGCGATATTAATGATATTGATGCCAATGCTGCAGAATATGTAAGAAAGCACCTTGAGGCAAATCCTGATCACAAGACATTTAAGGTAGAGTGCAAGAGAGGAAATAAGCATTTCCCCATGAACTCACCCATGATCTGTGAGGAAGTAGGTGCATATATTCTAGATAATTTCAGCAGTCTTTCTGTTGATGTACATAATCCTGATTTCATTCTTAACGTTGAAGTTCGCGATGAGAATTATGTATATGCAGGAAAGCTCATGGGCCACAGAGGTCTTCCTGTAGGTACAGCAGGCAAGGGAATGCTTCTGCTGTCAGGCGGTATAGATTCGCCTGTTGCAGGTTATATGATGGCTTCAAGAGGTATGCCCATCGATGCTGTATATTTCCATTCTTATCCCTATACTTCCGAGCAGGCTAAGCAGAAGGTAATTGATCTTGCGAAGATCGTATCCAGATTCTCAGGCAAGATGAATCTTTATGTTGTTGACTTTACTAAGATTCAGCTTGATATGGTTAAGAATTCACAGCACGACATGCTTACTGTCGTAATGCGCCGCGTCATGCTTAAGATTGCTGAGGAGCTTGCGAAGAAGAGCGGCTGTAAGTGCCTCATTACAGGTGAGAGCTTAGGTCAGGTTGCAAGCCAGACGCTCGAAGCTATCGCAATTACAAATGAAGTTGTAGATATGCCTATACTTCGTCCTCTTATCGGTATCGATAAGGAGGCTACGGTTAAGATCTCAAGAGACATCGGAGCGTTCGAGACTTCCATACTTCCGTTCGAGGATTGCTGCACGATCTTCGTAGCCAAGCATCCGAAGACGCATCCCAAGCATGTTGATATCGAAGAAGCAGAGAAGAATCTTGATATCGATGCAATGGTTAAGATGGGCGTCGAAGAGGGCCTTGAGGTCATCAGTATATGAAGATTGGAAAGTTGACAAATGAGCAGTTGTCTAAGCTTGTATTAAACAGGCTTCCTGCTTTGTCGTCTTCTACTGTGGTAGGTTCCGACATCGGTGCTGATTGTGCGTGGATCGATCTTGGTGATCAGATGATGGTCATCTCTTCTGATCCCGTTACGGCAGGCGGTATGGAATCAGGAACTTTGACCATTCATGTTTCCTGCAATGATATTGCTGCCTGCGGAGTGAGACCTACCGGTATTCTCATTGACATTATCGCTCCGCCGTCATGCTCGGAAGAAGATATCAGCAAGATTGTTGAAGATGCTTCAAGAGAAGCCCGTAAGATCGGTGTTGATATTGTAGGCGGACACACAGAGGTTTCCGAATCGGTTAACACTTTTGTT
>CAMJGB010000232.1 GCA_946405115.1 uncultured Clostridia bacterium
TCTCCTGCGCAGTCAATACGAACAGTCCGTAGCTTAACTTATACATCGCTTTCTCGTTCATATGGCAAATCCTCCTCGCGCTTTTCCTCATTATATTAAACTTTCTTAACTTATGCTAAAATCACGGCAGATAAGGGGGATATTATGCTTACATCAGCTTCTATGACTCTGGGAAGAAGCATCGGCTACTACACCGGCATCTTCTCTACAGCAGTTACGGCATCTGTTAATCCTACAGCCACGATGGCTGCACTTTCTGCGCTCGGAGCTATTGAGAATGCTTCGCTTTATTCACCTGACTCATCATTCTTTAACTGGATAGCCGATGCACTTAACGGCATCCCGGTCTTAAGAGAGGCTGCCAAGCTTCCGATAGCAAATCCTTATGCTGCAGTATTTCTTACTATCGTTGCTGCGATTATGATCGTCCTTCACTCCTTTGCCGAGAGCAAGATCGTCTCACAGGCAACTATTGATAAGATCGATAAGTTCACGGGCTGGATAGGCGTTACGGCCTTATCTTTGATGCCCCTTCTTACCAATGAAAGAGTCCCTAAGACAGCGTCCGCCAAGCATGCGGGACGCGTATTGGAAGCAAGTTCAACTTCCGCATCTTCTGTCGCACCCTGGTATGTCTGGGTAATCGGAATAGGCACTCTCATCATAGCTTCCATCGTCTACTTCTGCCTTTATAGCTGCGTGGACAACATCGGTACCATCTGTGCCGCCATCCCGGTCAAGGGACTTAATATCGTAGAACAGATCGTAAAGGCTATCCTTCACGCGGGCATGATCCTTTTACAGTTGGCTTTCCCGATGCTCTCATTCATCTTAAGCATAATTGTTGCCATCTTAGGAATCCTTCTGTTCCGTGTGCTTGCAAGAATCTCTTTCTACTACAAGGAAGTCTACATCCGTCCCATCCTTCACAGGATCTTCAGGAACGGCAAGGAGATTTCCCGCATCCATAAGAAGCTCCCGAGAAGATTCAATAAGCGCATCAAGAACATCACCCTCGCTTTGCCCGTGTTTGCTTTTCGAGGTGTAGCGGGAGTGCCCTCAAGAGGAGCTCTTTGGTTCATAATCGCAGAGGACGGCGCACATCTTATGAAGAAAGCATCCTTCTTCCGAAGCAAGGAGATTTCCCTTTCCGAGCTTAAGGCTTCCTTCCCCAACGCGTCGATCATGTCCTTCAAGAGGTTCTTCGCACTAAGAACAGAGGACAAACAGTGTAACATTGTTATAAGTCGAAGCAATTCGGGGTTTATCGGGGACATAAGTTCTTCGACGGGCTTCCCCGTAAGCGAGGTTAACGAGGAAGAAAGCAACAAAAAAGCCGGCAATAACGCCGACTTCGTTGTGACTTAATTTATACGATTTACCCTTAGAGAGTCTTAAGGTAATCCATGAAATTCTGCTTATTCTCGAGCGCTGTCGTAGTGGGACGGCCGAGGTCGTCACGCGCGCCGATCGAGCACTTAACCTCGATAAGTGAGAGCTCATTTCTGCCCTTTGCTGCCTCAAGTTCCTTATCGAGGTCCTCGAAGGAATCAACGGAAACTGCGTTGGGATAGCCGCAGGCCTTCGCGATGGCTACGAGATCGATATCGGAAGCTACAGTAGGCATTCCTCCTACAGTCTCGTGTGCACCATTATTGATGACAACATGGATGAGATTCTTAGGCTTGTTGGACCCGAGAACTGCCATGGAACCCATGTGCATGAGAACTGCTCCGTCACCGTCCACACACCAGATACGCTGCTCAGGCTTATTAATGGCAACACCGAGTGCAATAGAGCTGCTGTGGCCCATGGAGCCTACAGTAAGAAAGTCATACTTGTGGCTCTGACCGTTAGCAACACGCGTCTCGAAAAGCTCACGTGAAGCCTTACCCGTAGTGCTTACGATGGGATCCTCACCTGAAGCCTTTACGATGTGCTGGATGATCTCCTCACGCACCATGGTGTTATCGTTCTTATACTCAACCTTGGGAGCATCTGTAAGAGCGCCCTTACGGATTACGAAAGCTACGTCCTTACCCTCAGCAAGGATGCCCTGGAACTTCGCCATAGCCTCAGCGACTTCCTCGTCAGTCGTCTCCTTGCCGATGATGAAGCTCTCGATACCCATGTCATCGAGAAGCTTGACTGTTACCTCACCCTGATAAATGTGCTGAGGCTCGTCGTGAATGCCGGGCTCGCCTCTCCAACCTACGATGAATACAACAGGGATCGCATAGACCTTATCATTAAGAAGTGAAGCAACAGGATTAATGATGTTGCCCTCGCCTGAGTTCTGCATGTATACAACAGGTACCTTGCCTGTTGCAAGGTGATAACCTGCTGCAAGTGCAGTACAGTTACCTTCATTAGCTGCGATCACGTGGTGCTTGGGATCGATGCCGAATCTGTCCATCAGATAATTGCAAAGAGCCTTAAGCTGGCTGTCAGGTACACCTGTATAAAAATCTGAACCGATTATCTCAACGAGCTTCTCTACCTTCATTTGTTCAAAACCTCCTTGTAAGAACTGTCGAGTCTCGCCAATTCTTCAACTGTATCAATCTCAACGATCTGGTTCTCCTCTATCGGATGTACGGTCAGATCGAGAACATCAAGATTTAAATTAACGACATCATCCCAGAACTGATCCTCATAACCGGGCTTGCCGTAAGCTTCTTCTATGAGCCTGCCAAGTGTTCTTGCATCCTCTGCCTTAAACCATGCGACACCGACCATGTTATAACGGTCGTCTCCCACCTTGCCTACTCTGGTGATCCTGCCGTTATCGTCTGTATCGAACACCCAGTCATCCGAATGACCTTCGACCATCTTGCCGAAGTAGCAGGACTTGTTAAGCTCGCACTCGAACATCTTGGGATCTTCGATATAAAGATCAGCCTCG
>CAMJGB010000233.1 GCA_946405115.1 uncultured Clostridia bacterium
GTCTCTCATAAGCTGAGCTGTAGCCTTTGTGATATAAGCGCCCTTACCGAACTTCTCAGCATATGTAAGACCGTGATAAGAATCATCAGGTGTTGTAAGTCCGGGGAACTTATCAGCATGAGCCATCCAGTCAAAGTTACCGCTGTCGATGATAGCTCCGCCTACGGATGAAGCGTGGCCGTCGATGTACTTTGTTGTGGAGTGAGTTACGATGTCGCAGCCGAACTCGATAGGACGGCAGTTAACAGGTGTAGCGAATGTGTTGTCGATGATGAGCGGTACGCCGTGATCATGAGCAAGCTTTGCAAACTTCTCGATGTCGAGAACGTTTACCGTAGGATTTGTAACTGTCTCACCGAATACGCACTTTGTATTGGGCTTGAAGTACTTGGAAAGCTCCTCATAAGAGAGTGTCTGATCAACGAATGTGCACTCGATTCCCATCTTCTTCATTGTTACGCCGAAGAGGTTATATGTACCGCCGTAGATGGATGAAGCAGCAATGAAGTGATCGCCTGCTTCGCAGATGTTGAAGATTGCGAAGAAGTTAGCTGCCTGACCAGAAGATGTGAGCATTGCTGCTACACCGCCCTCTAATGCGCAGAGCTTTGCTGCTACGTAATCATTAGTAGGATTCTGAAGTCTTGTGTAGAAGTAGCCGGAAGCCTCAAGATCGAAGAGCTTTCCCATGTCATCGGAAGTAGCATACTTCCAAGTTGTGCTCTGGTAGATCGGAACCTGTCTGGGTTCACCGTTTCCGGGCTCATATCCTGCATGCAGGCACTTTGTATCGATACTGTTCATTTTAGTTTGATTCTCCTTCCTCTATATCACCGGATATATTCATATTACTTATTACTACTGAAGGACAGAAATATTCGCCCTTTCCTTCAGGCACAGATATTGTATCACTGCCGGTTGCAATAATCTTCTTAAGAAGATCATAGAAATTATCTGCAACAGTAATCTGTTCTACAGGTCGCTCGATCTTGCCGTCCTTAATAAGGAAGCCTTCACAGAAAAGAGAGAAGTCGCCGCTTATCTTATTAACGCCGGCGTGAAGACCGTTGAGTTCTGTAAGATAGATGCCGTCTCCCACCCACTCGCACAGCTGGTCAAAATCCTTTTCGCCGGGAGTGATGACAAGATTAGTGGCAGCGATGCCGACGGGAGCCGAGAAAGCTCCCTTGAAGCCGTTTCCTGTGGATTCGGTTCCTGCTTTGTTAGCTGTCTTAAGATTGTAGAGGGCTTTTACAAAGACACCGTTATCGATAAGAGCCTTGGACTTTGTAAGCACGCCCTCGGAATCGAACGGGAACTTCTCCAAAGCATCCTCGTACATGGGCTCTTCTCTTATGGTAAAGATATCGGAGGCTATCTTCTCCCCTTCCTTGCCTGCAAGAAGTGAAAGTCCCTTCTGCATGGAATAGGATGAGAAAGCACCCATAAAGGTCTGGAACAAAGAAACAAAAGCTTCGCTGTCGAGGATTACCTTGTAAGACCCGGACTTAACTGATGAAGCTCCGAACTTGCTTAAAAGCTTCTTCTTAAGCTTACTTAAGAACTTCTCTTCATCGAAAGCGTCGATGTCCTTACCGAACCAGAAGTTGCCGGCAGTCTTTACTACGCCGTCCTTCTCTGCTCTCGCCTCAGCGAAAATGCTTATAAAGTCTGAATCCTTGTATGTATAAAGACCCTTGGTATTAACTGACATTGAAGGTCCTGTTCCGCATCCGATTGAAAGATAGTCAACAGCCTTAATATCTGAAGACAAAGCGAGAATGTCCTTCTCAAGCTTAAGTCCTACCTTGCTGAAGTTATCGTATGTGTTCTTATCGTAAAAACCGCTTAACTGAATGCTTTCAAGGTGTGCGTTATCAGGATCGCAATAGATGAATTCCTCATCTTCGTCATCCAACACTTCGCAGTTCTCCATTGCCGTACGGATCATGAAATCCATGGCATCATCTTCCTGCGATGTTGTGAAGGAACCGCCCATCTGACCGTTCTTCTTGCCTCTGAAGCCAACTCCCTGCATAGTGGAGTTCTCGTAAGAAGAAACCTCACCGTTTAAGATGTTAACTTCCATGGAAGCGTTGCTCATAAAGCATGCTTCAGCTTCTTCAAAACCGTAAGCAACAGCCTTATCGATAAGTTCCTTAATGTATTTCTTCTGATATTCAATATCCATGATCAGGACTCCCTTCCGCCTACGAGGATAGATGATACCCTGATAGTAGGCTGGCCGACTGTAACAGGTACGCCGCCTGAGATAGAACCGCACATACCTCCTGAAAGCTCGAGGTCGTTACCTACTCGGTCGATATTCATGAGAATTTCCTGACCCTTGCCGATAAGTGTTGCACCTCTTACGGGTTCAGCAATCTTACCGTTGCGGATCATGAATGCTTCTTCGGAGGCGAAGTTAAACTCGCCTGTTGCCGTATCTACGGAACCGCCGCCCATCTTGGTGCAGTAAAGTCCGTATTCTGTGTCAGCGATGATATCGGCAGGATCATCCTTGCCGTTATCAATATAAGTGTTGCTCATTCTGGATGTAGGAGCATATGTGAAGTCCTGTCTTCTGCCACATCCTGTAGGTTTACATCCCATTCTTCTTGCACCGAGATCATCAACAAGATAGTTCTTGCAGATGCCGTTCTCGATGAGCAGGAGATTGGAAGACTCTCTTCCTGTATCATCAGTCATGTAAGAGCCCCATTCGCCTTCGATTCTTGCGTCATCTCTTGCCGTTACTACGGAAGATGCGATCTGCTTGCCGAGCTTGTCAGTAAAGCAGGAAGCTTTGATGCCTACGGCTGTTGACTCAAGTGCATGTCCGCATGCCTCGTGGAATATTACTCCGCCGAATCCGTTGCCGATGACAACAGGCATCT
>CAMJGB010000234.1 GCA_946405115.1 uncultured Clostridia bacterium
GGAAGCCTTGCGTACATGGTTGATCATAACGGTGACTATGTCAGTGCAATTTTCCCGGATGCCAAGTCCATGAGACACTTCCCGTTTAAGAGGGGACTTCTTAACCTTGAGAACATACTTAGTAATTATCATAATTCAGTCGTAAGAGAGAATGAGTCAGACCTTAACCAGGCTATGTCTTATCTTATCCGTAATATCAGAAGAAGAATGATCATCGTTCTTATTACTGATCTCGACGGAACGAAGAATCTTTCAGACTCTTTGTTAAGACAGCTTTGTATCGTTCATGACGTTCTTCTTATTAACGTAAGTGACGCTGATATGTTCGGTAAGAAGATCTACAGTGTCGAGAGAGGAGATTATCTCCCTCCATTCGTAACTGAGAATAAGAGACTCAAGAAGATGTCAATGAAGAAGAGAGCAGAGCTTAAGGAGTTCTGCGAGGATAAGCTCAATCATCACGGTATCGCTCATGTTACGATCGATTCCGTTGAGAATATCGATAAGAGTCTCATCGAATTATTAGAGAAGCATAAGCATTGGAAGTGACGCATGCCTACTACAGTTGAATTACAGAAGATGTTTAAATATTCAGCAACTCCGATCGTCATCACAGTGGCGGCGCTTATTGCTGTTACCCTTCTTCTTATTGCAATGATCCTGTGGAAGATATTCAAGAATAAGAAGGAAGGCAAGAAGAATACCATTAAGTCCATTCTTTGGATCAAGCCTGACATGGAGAGACTCCGTCAGGAATATCTTGCTAAGCTCATGAAGATCGAGATGGAGTTTGATTCCGATACAACTCAGATCAGACTTGCATACGAGAGAATGAGCCGTTTGATTCGAGACTTCGCATATAAGGCTACGGGTATTGATGTTATGAAGTATTCATTGTCCGAGATCAGGAAGACCGAACTTGATAATCTTGCTGACCTTATCGAGGAATACTATGAGCCTGAGTTTGATAAGATCTCCGTGGGCGACGTTAAGGCCTCCATTGAGAAGACCAGAGGGGTGATCTCAAAATGGAATTAAAGTACGTCGTTGCAGTTTACGTCACAGCAGCAGTAGCTCTGGCATTCCTCATATTCTCCTTCATCAGGTTCAGAAGAAGGAGAAAGTTCAGAGGCGGTACAAAGGCTATTGAAGCTGAGTACATGAAGGAGATTCCGCACTTTAGAAGAAGACTCAGAGTATATAAGGTACTTAAGTTCATACTTACGGTTTCCATCGTAGCTAATCTTCTTATCTCCGGTTTCCTCATGGCTGTTCCTTACAAGACAGAGGTTACGGAAGTTAAGCACATGAACCGTGACATTATCCTTTGCATGGATATTTCCACAACGGTTGACCACCTTAACTTCGAGCTTGTAGATAAGCTTAAGGAGATGGTTGAGAACCTTAACGGTGAGAGATTCGGTATCGTTATCTTCAATACATCACCTTTGTATCTGTGCCCGCTTACAACTGATTATGAGCAGGTATTGGACGAGCTTGACATCATCGGAGAAGCTTTGGAACTTCGTTACGATTACTACAACGGAATGGGCGGTTACAGCTCAAGACTCGTAGAGCTTGATGAGTACATCAGTGCAGGTACTTTGGTAGGTAACCAGGAGAGAGGTTCTTCCATCATCGGTGACGGTCTTGCAGCAGCAGCTTTGGACTTCACAAATGTAGAGGAAGATCCGGACAGATCAAGAATTATCATATTCTCAACAGATAACGACCTTCAGGGTACAGAGATCATTACTTTGCCCGAGGCCGGACAACTTTGTGCTGAAAGAGGAATTACAGTCTACGGAATCGGTACTGAGCAGATGTATACGGCTGACAGAACAATGATGAGACAGGCTGTTGAAGCGACAGGCGGTGAGTTCTACTATGGTGAGGATTCCCGTGTCGTAAGTAATATCGTAGATAAGATTCAGGAGCATGTAGCAACCCTTGATACGGTTGAGTACGAGATCAGCGAGCACGTAACTCCGGAGATCCCGTTCATTATTCTTCTCATATCAATGGCTTGCATGATTTTACTCCAGTGGCTGTGTAAGGTGTGACGTATGGAATTTAACGGAATAGCATTTGAACCGATAATACCCATCTATATCATGGCCATATTCTGTGTGGTTCTTCTTGTGTTTAAGAGAAGAGGGGTTATGCCTTATATCAGACAGATCATCTGTGTGATCTTGCTGTTTATCATTAACCTTCGTCCTATGTATCCTTCTGACAACATTACGGTCATGTCTTCGAAGATGGATCTTAACGTAGTATTTGTTGTGGATGATACGATCAGTATGTTAGGCGATGACCAGGATGGTTATAACAACAGACTTGAAAGAGCAAAGGCCGATATGCTCTACATCATGGAGAACCTTCCCGGTGCGAAGTTCTGCGTTATTGCTTTTAACAACAACACACATGTCATGACGCCTTTTACGGATTCCATTGACTATATAAGAAATGCGATCGATTCCATTTATCCGCTTTCTCCTACATATGCAACGGGAACAAATATCAGCGTCTGCATTGATTCTGTTGAGGATGTTCTCGATGATCTTACCGAAGATGAAGAGAGCAACCGTCAGGTAGTCCTGTTCTTTATGAGTGACGGTGAGAATACTGACGGAAACAGAGTCGGAAACTTCTCTGATATCGGCGAGTATATTGCGGGCGGTGCCGTAATGGGATACGGTACAGATCGAGGCGGACACATGACTTACTACAATCAGGTTTTTGATGAGGATGAGCCTGTATACGACTTCGGACAAAACGCTGCACAGCTTGCAACCACAAGACTTGATGAGGATAACTTAAGAAGCGTAGCTTCCGATCTTGATGTTCCTTACATCGAGAT
>CAMJGB010000235.1 GCA_946405115.1 uncultured Clostridia bacterium
ACGGACTCTTTGTTTGCTATGCTCCTGCTGAGAATCCTCAGATTGCAATCGCTCTCGTAGTAGAGAGGGGTGAGTGGGGAGCTTCGACTGCCGTTATCGCACAAAAACTGCTCTCTGCATACTTTGATGTAGCTCCTACAAGGGCGGAAGTAATGCTTGATTCCATTCCCATCACCGGTGATGACCTTGATCTGTTCATCGACGAAGGTGTTCCGGAAGAGATATAAGTCAAATTTTCTTGCAATTTAACAGTATATCGTTGATATTTTTACTATGTTTTTATACAATATGGATAGTTTTTAATGGAGGAAATTTGGTATGAAGATTGTTCTGATGGCTGATAACCGTAAAACAGAGCTTCTCGTAAATTTCTGCATTGCCTACAAAACATTACTCACAAAGCACCAGCTTATTTCTGTATACAGCACGGCTAAGTACCTTAAGTCTGCTGTAGGAATTGAAGTGTCCGGACTTAATGTCGATTATCTCGGCGGTATCGAACAGCTTGCTTCAAGAGCTGAGTTTGATGAGATCGATTGTGTTATATATCTTCGTGATGCAGCAGCTGAAGTAGAGGCGGAGTCCGCTCCTTCAGATCTTCTTAAGACATGTGATTCTAATAATATTCCGTACGCTACTAACCTTGCCACAGCCGAGATTCTTATCCTTGCGGTTGACAGGGGTGACCTCGATTATAGAATCTGGCTCAAGGATACTAAGGTTTCCTGATGAATCTTAAGTGTGTGCCGTATGGCCCATTAGCCTCGAATATGTATTTTCTGAATACACGTTCGGGGTCTTTTATTGTCGATCCTTCAGTGGATCCTGACAGACTTTCGAAGGAACAGATTCCTGAGAAGATTGATGCAATTCTTGTAACTCACGCACACTTTGATCATATAAATGCTGTTGATAAGTGGCATGAGCTTTTCCCTTCGGCTCCAATATATGTTTCTTCTAAGGATATTGAGGCTTTCACGAACCCGATGGCAAATGGATCTATGTTCTTTGCCGAGAAGTGCACGTATAAGGCCAAAGTTAGTGATATAGCAGAGCTTAAGCTTGATAACCTTAAGGTAATTGAGACTCCCGGTCACTCCAAGGGCAGTGTGTGTCTTCTTTTCGAAGAGGGAGAAGAGAAATTGATGTTTACCGGAGACACGCTTTTCGCAGGTTCTGCGGGAAGGACGGATCTTTGGGGAGGAAGCGGGAAAGAGCTTAAGGAGTCTTTTGGCAAATTAAAGGAGTTAGATCCTGATATTATGGTTTTCCCTGGACACGGCCCTTCGAGCACAATAGGAGAAGAGCTTGAGGTCAATCCGTTTTTCTGATACTTAAGGAGGGTTGTTTATGAGCGATCTTCATGACAGTCTTAATCAAACCAGTGAAGAGTTTGACAGTAAGATAAAGAACATTCAATCATTAGCCGATATCGAGAAATTAAGAGTCGAGTACTTCGGTAAGAAGGGCAAGATTACTGGGTTTCTAAGCAGTCTCGGAAATCTCGTTCCCGAAGAAAGACCCGAAGCCGGCAAGATGATAAATGACGTCCGTGCCAAGATGGAGGACGCCTTTACTCAAAGCCAGGCTAAGATGAAGGCTCTTGAAAGCTCATATAAGCTTAAGAAGGAAGTAATCGACGTAACCTTGCCTACGCACTACGAGGGCAGCGGTTCAAGACATCCTCTTAATAAGGCAATCAACGAGATCTGCGACATCTTCCTTGGATTGGGATATTCAATCGGAGAAGGTCCCGAGGTCGAATACGATAAATATAACTTCGAGTATCTTAGGATTCCCAAAGGACACCCTGCAAGAGATGAGCAGGACACTTTCTACATAAACGACAACATTCTTCTCAGAACGCAGACTTCAGGCATACAGATACGCATCATGGAGGAGCTTACGAAGAACGGCGGCACACCGCCTATTAAAGTAGTTTGTCCGGGGAAGGTATATAGGCAGGACACACTTGATGCTACTCATTCACCTGTATTCCATCAGATAGAGGGACTTGTAGTAGACAAGGGCGTTACCATGGGAGACCTTATAGGATCTTTGCAGCTATTTGCCAAGAAACTATTCGGAGAGAAAACAGAGATCAGGTTAAGACCTCATCATTTCCCGTTTACTGAGCCTTCCGTAGAGGTTGATCTTACATGTTGGAAGTGCGGCGGCAAAGGATGCAGTGTATGTAAGAATGAAGGCTGGATCGAGGTTCTCGGTGCAGGAATGGTTCATCCTGAGGTTCTTGAGAACTGCGGAATTGATTCTTCCGTCTACAGCGGGTTTGCGTTCGGCATTGGTGTTGAACGTACCGCCATGGGAAGATACGGCATTGATGACATCAGACTTCTTTATGAGAACGATCTTCGTTTCTTAAGGCAGTTCAAGTAAGGAGGGATATTCATGAAGGCACCGATAAGTTGGTTAAAGGACTTTACTGATATTGATATTTCTTCATCTGAGCTTGCCGAGAAGATGACGATGACAGGTTCAAAGGTTGAAGAAGTTATTGATTACAGGCTCTCAGGCGTTTATGCAGCTAAGATTATTAAGGTAGAAAAGCACCCTGATTCCGATCATCTTCATATTCTTAAAGTGGACTTCGGCAATGACGAATTAGGTCATGATGTTCAGATCGTATGCGGCGCATCTAATGTCTATGAAGGCATGATATGTCCCGTGGCTTCAATTGGAGCCGTTCTACCGGAGATTAAGATCAAGAAGGGAAAGATAAGAGGCGTTGAAAGCTTCGGTATGTGCTGTTCAGGCGATGAGCTTGGTGCAATTGCCAAAGGTAAGCCCGGAGCAGATGAATACGGTCTGTGGGACTTAAG
>CAMJGB010000236.1 GCA_946405115.1 uncultured Clostridia bacterium
ATGAAGCCGTCCATACCGATAGCTTCTTCAAAAGACATAGCTACGTTAACAGCTTCCTGACCGATCATAGCATCAACAACGAGGAGCTTCTCATCAGGATCAACAGCTTCATTAATCGCCTTAAGCTCATCCATCATCTCATCGTCGATGACTGTACGACCTGCAGTATCCACGATCAGGTAATTACAAAGCATGTACTTAGCTTTATCTATACCTTCCTTAGCGATCTTTACTGCATCCTTCTCATCAGTATTGATATAACAATCAATACCTGCATTATCTGCAAGAACCTTAAGTTGCTGAGCAGCTGCCGGTCTGTGTACGTCTACGGAAACTACCATGGGCTTCTTGCCATCCTTCTTAAGGATATTGGCAAGCTTAACAGCTGTAGTTGTCTTACCTGCACCCTGAAGACCATAAAGCATTACTACAGTAAAGCCCGTAGGAGAAGCAGCTATCTTTGCATTAACGGAACCGAGAAGCTCGCTTAATGATTCATGTACGATCTTAACTATCTGCTGACCGGGAGTGAAACTGCCTTCGATATCAGCATTAAGACACTTCTCCTGCATGTCCTTAACGAAGTCCTTAGTAACCTGATAGTTAACATCAGCCTCGAGAAGAGCCATTCTGATCTGCTTCATCATATCCTTGATATCAGCTTCAGTTACGCGTGCTTTACCGCGCATAGAAGCTGTTATCTTCTGAAGCTTTGTCGAAAGGCTTTCAAACATTAAGTTACTCCTCTATTTCTTCGGAAAGCTTTGATAAAACCTTCCTTGCATCGTCATATTTTTCAATGTCGATAAAGTCAATTGCTTCCTTAACAGATTCCTTCTGCTCAAGAAATCTCTTTACGAGTCCGAGTTTATCCTCATAGCCTTTAAGCTGGGACAAGCCTCTCTTGACCTTATCGTGGACACCCTGCCTTGATATATCCTCTTCCATGGCAATCTCAGCAAGTGAGAGATCATCATTAAGATACATATCAAGTGTATCCCTCATCTTATCGGTCAGAAGATTACCGTAAAAATCCAATAAAAGACTGTCTTCAAAGGACTTCATAGCACTCCTCCATCTAATAAGACCTGAAGCATAATATAACAATGCAGTCCCAGTGTCAAGTATAAATACTTGTCAGTTTATCTTTAACGGGAAAGATTCATACCTTCGGTGTTATTTCCGAATCCGAGACTCTCATATAAAGGTCTTCCTAAGGAAGTAGCATCCAGACTTATCTCAGTGGCACCTTTGTTCCATGCTTCTTCAATGAGCATGTTGACCATCTTACGTGCGATGCCCTTCCTTCTGTAGTCCTTGTTGGTATATACATTCATGAGATGAGCTCTCTTTCCTGTAGGATGCGAGAACGTAGGCATTATCCACATATAGCTCATGGAAGCACATGCGATTACCTTCTCGCCGTCCACGACAAGAACTGTTGTGTGATCACCGTTCAGGAAATAATCCCTGGAGCAATTTACGAGTTCTTCGTCAAATTGATAATTCGGGTCGAGATTATTAACGACCTTTAACATCTCGAGGCGGCTTTCCATCAGAAGCTCGATATCGTCACTCGTTGCAATTCTGTATTCAAACATATATCTTCTCCGCATCTTCCGTTTTCCATTTACGAAGTATCAGTCTTTCGGTTTCTATCATATTAATATCAGTTATGACCTTTCTGATTTTAATATCGAATAATACTTTCTGCCTTCATACTTACCATCAATGTAGAAATAGTCTCTCAAAGTTCCCTCGTATGTAAAACCGCACTTGTCGATTACTTTATTTGATGCAACATTAGCAGGTCTTACGCAGATTTGAACCTTATTAAAGTTAATGGCATCAAATCCGTAATCTATCAAAGCTCGTGTTGCCTCAGTCGCATATCCTTTACCCTGATACATTTTGCCGATACAATACTCAATCTCGCCGAAGTGATTATGAGCATCAACCAGAAAGTAAGCAGCCTGTCCTATACACTCACCGTTCTCCTTCAATATTACAGCCCATCTGAAGTAAGTATCTCTGTCATATCCTCTGATGTATTTATCAAGAAGATCATTTACTTCCGGGATAGTCTTATAAGACGGTTCTCCGTACATACTCTGAATCTCATCGTCGCCGACCCAGTTACGAAGCATCGATTCCGCATCTTCGTAGGTAAACTGTCTTAAGATCAATCTGTCTGTTTCTATCGTCTGCGATCCGGCTCCGGTTATCGTCTTGGCAGGAGCCTCAACAGAAGGACTGTAACTACGGATTAACTCTACAGTATTATCCATTGATACACATTCAGCATACCTTCCGGGCCACATTAACTCGTTATAGAATCTATAAGAAGTCTTCGCGTCCATATATTCATTGGATACTGTTGAATTACAAAACTCCGGGACAATAACCTTCAATCCGTGTTCAAAACCGCTCTTAACAGTGGCATCGATACAATAATCAGTCTGAAGTCCTGTTACGATTACGCGAGAGACTTCTCTTGAATACAGATAATCAAGAAGTCCTGTAGATTCATGGAATGAACTGTTAACACTTTTATCGAAGATCCGCTCGCCTTCTTCGGGTGCAAATCCTTCGTAAATTTCAAAAGATTCATCACCCATTGAGAAACCTGAACCCGGACCGTCATCATGTCTCACATAGATTACTTCGACGCCTGCACTTCTGGCCTCATTAATTAATGTAGTGACGTTACTTACAAAAGCATCATAAGCATAAAGGTTCTCATTTGTTATGCCTTTCTGCGCATCAATTACAAGTAATACCATTCATACTCTCCATT
>CAMJGB010000237.1 GCA_946405115.1 uncultured Clostridia bacterium
CTGTCTGAAATCCTTGGTATCAAGAACATTACCGAGATAAACTGCTGAAGTTTTATCATTAGGAATCTCGATACCGATCGCACTCTTACCCGGTATCGGAGCTTCTATTCTTACGGCAGTTGCAGCCATGGCAAGCGCGATATCATCCTCAAGGTTTTTAACCTTCGATACCTTTACGCCCTGACCGATGGTAACTTCGAATCTCGTGATAGCAGGTCCGTGAGTAATATTGTTAACCTTCGCATCGGTGATACCGAATGTACGAAGTGTATTCTCAAGCGCAAGAGCCTTCTCCCTTAACTTCTCATTGCTCTCAGTCGTATTCTTGTTCGACTTATCCTTGGCAAGCATGGTAATAGGAACAGGTCTGTAGTTCTTAAAGCTGTTAGCCTTAATGCGTCTTCCCTCATTCTGAGCAGATGTGGAAGCTACATCAAGACCTGCATTTGCAGAGACTTTCTTCGATTCTGCCGTGTCAATGATTCGTCCTTCGAGAGTTGAATAACCCTCTGTATCATCAGATGTCTGATTGATTCCGATAGGCGCATCAGCAGGACGTCCGATAATCTCTGACGGATCCTGAGGCATAGGCATTCTGGGAACTCTTACGGGAGGCTTGGGGGCAGAATAATCGTACCCTGTATCATCATTGATCTCATAAGGCATGTCATCCTCAGGGACATAATAACCTCCAGCCGCAGGTCTCTGACTGTAGTCATTTGTAAAGTCAGCTTCCCCCTCACCTGCATAAACACCGCCTGTAAGATCATAGAAATCAGCAGGAGCATTTCTCTTAAGGAAATCTGGCTCATCAATCTTCTTACCCTGAGGTCTTCTCTTAACCGTTCTGGGCATTGAATCATAGGAGAAATCAGCCTTATCAACAACAGGCTGATTGTCTGTAGCTACACGCTTCTCACCATAATTAAGGATTCCCTGCTCTCCAGTGGTGTTGGCACCGAATGCGGGATCTGACATATCAGCAAAACCGGACTTGCTGTCTACGGGCAAAGAACGGTTGAAAGGATCCTGTACGTTATAGGAATTGTTCTCAAATGTGGGCTGAGGACCGATTCTCGTAGGAGAATTAACAAAAGGAGAACTACCGTAAGTAGGATAAGAAGAAACCTTCGGCTGAGGTCTAGCCTGAGGACGTGGCCTCTGGGGCGGACGCTGAGCTGTTCTTCTGGCATTGTTATTACGAACTGCTGTGCTTACAGCCTTAGCAGTCTTCTTAACTGTAGTCTTCAAAGAGATATGGAATACAAGGATTACCTGTGATGCGATAAGTCCGATGAGAACAACGATAGAAGCTATCTTGCCGCACACCATATGAAGTGATGTAGCAAGAAGTCCGCCTAATATACCGCCCGGAATTGCCTTGGATCCTCCTACGGGAGTTATAAGCGTTGAATCAGAACCTGAATTCCAAAGCAGCGATATAGCTTCAGTAGCCTTGAACTTCTGGTCAACATCAGATGCGCACAAAGATCTGAAATAATCAAAATCCGTAGTAATTACAGACAATAAAGCCGATAAACAAATAAGGAAAATGATTACCGATCTGATTCTAATAGGAGATACTCCCGCTCTCTTCTCAAGGAAGAAATCGATTGCTGCATACAGAATGAAGATCGGTATCGTAAAAGCAGCGGCGCCTATAAATCCGCCGCCTATTGTCTTCAACAGGTTACCGAGTACTCCCGTTACTTCACTGGGGAGATAGTACAAGAGAATAAGCGCAATCGCGCAGAAAAAGAGGACTATGCCTGTTACTTCTCTTTTACTTTCAAAACTGTTCAAATACCCAATCTCCTTGCAGCCTTATAAATGCAAAGCTGCGTTTTACTGTCTCTGATCTCACCGTTATCGGCCATCTCAATAAGCGTCTTAAGAGGAATCTTCTCAACATTAAGGAACTCGCCCTCATCGAGCTTCTGCCCCCGCTGCTTCAAGCCTCTAGCCATAAACAGCCAAATAACTTCACTGTCATAACCCGGAGACACGATCTCGCCGCCGAACGACGTAATCTCGTCGGCTTCGAATCCAGCCTCCTCATGAAGCTCACGCAAAGCACATGTCAAAGGCTCTTCACCGGGTTCAAGTTTACCTGCAGGAACTTCAAGAAGAACCTCCTCAAAAGGACTTCTGAACTGCCTTACCATATAGCAGTTAAGGTCATCATCAATAGGAAGAACGCAGGCTCCTCCTCTGTGCATAACGATCTCTCTTTTGCCCTTGGAACCGTCCGGCAGGCTTACTTCCTTAACAATTGTATCAAAAACTCTTCCGTGGAAAATTACTTCGGAAGACTCGGTTGTTTCAATTAGGTTACGATATTTATCTTCCATCAGGATTCCTTCGCATACTTCTGCGACTCGGCTACGGCAAGCTGGTCACATCTGTTGTTAAACTCGTTGTCAGCGTGTCCTTTGACCTTAATAAAAGTCACCTTGTGCACATCACATAACGAGAGCAAAGCTTCCCACAGATCTCTGTTAGCTACGGGATTCTTCGCACTGTTAACCCAGCCCTTCTTCTGCCAGCCTTCGATCCAATGCTGGTTAAAGGCATTAACAACATAAGCGCTGTCAGAGTATAATTCCACTTCACAGGGACGCGTAAGAAGCTCGAGGCTCTTGATTACTGCCATAAGCTCCATTCTGTTATTGGTTGTATGTGCTTCACCGCCTGAAATCTCACGGCTATGGCCCTTAACGGAAAGTATCGCACCCCATCCGCCGGGTCCGGGATTGCCCCGCGACGACC
>CAMJGB010000238.1 GCA_946405115.1 uncultured Clostridia bacterium
GCTTCTTAGGTGTAGTTGTCTTAACAACTGTGCACACGCCACGCTTCTGGGGAGCGAATACTTCAGTCTCCTTGTTGTGGATCGTGTTAATACCAGCCTGCAGAGCCGGGGAAGCAGACTTATATGTCTTGTCATGTCTACCCGACTTTACCAATTGATTGAACGTCGGCATCAATACATCTCCTTTCATTAGTATTACTTTCTGCTGTAAAAGGGCGCACTGCCCCCTCTTCGCGAAAAGCAATTAAGCATACACCCGTATCTTTTTCTTGTAAAGTGCCTTTTTATAGTGCTTTAGCACACTAAACAGCATAAAAACGGCCATCTAATGTTAAAATAACTACATTAACCCTTTGGAGGTGCACTATGGCTAATTCCTGTCCCGAGATCGATTACGAAGATATGATCGCAGATCTCACTGATGATATAGAAGGTAATTATATAGATAAGAATGCGATGCTCTACATCGTAAGAATGAAGACTTCCGTATACTGCGAAGCATACGGCGGCGAGGTTCGTCCCGTCATCGACTATTTCTATGAGACACCCGCCCTCTTCCCTGACCTTAAGAGCATGACCGTTAAGGAGTGCAAGGAGCTGTGCTTTGCAGCTTTGGAGAAGCTCGAAGACTCCGAAGACGAAGCATTGAAGGCTGCAGTCGGTCTTATCATCGAGGATCTTAAGGACTATACGGCAGGTAATTCCGGAAGAAACGACCGTATGTGCAAGGTTGTATTCGCCGCGGAGACTCTGATTCCCATGATGGTCTACTACGATGATTCAGACGCATCCGACGAGGTCGAATCCATCTCCGTAGCAAATCTTGTGACTGAGCTTATTAAATCCAACGGATAACATAGAATTTTACCTTTTATTGTCACGCTTTAAGCTTTATAATCTGATACATTAGGGGAATTTTTATAAAGGAGCGTGAACGCAATGAAAGTACAGTTTACCGAGACGGTAGTACGTGATGCACAGCAGTCGCTTATCGCTACACGAATGCCGTTCTCAGACTTCGAAGACATCCTCGAGACGATGGATAATGCCGGCTACCACTCAATTGAGTGCTGGGGCGGAGCAACATTTGACTCCTGTCTCCGTTTCTTGGATGAGGATCCCTGGGAGAGACTCCGTAAGATCAAGGCCATCTGCAAGAAGACACCTTTACAGATGCTCTTGAGAGGACAGAACATCTTAGGTTACAAGCATTATCCCGATGACGTCGTAAGACTTTTCGTAAGAAAGTCCGCCGAGAACGGCATGGATATCTTCAGAATCTTCGACGCACTTAATGACTTCAGAAATATCGAAGTAGCTGTTGATGAGACATTGAAGTGCGGTAAGCACGCTCAGGGCTGTATCTGCTATACAACAAGCCCGGTTCACACAGTTGAGAAGTACGCAGAGATGGGTAAGGAGCTCGAGAAGATGGGCGTTAACTCTATCTGCATCAAGGACATGGCCGGTATCTGCGGCCCTCAGGAAGCATATGACCTCGTTAAGGCATTGAAGGCTTCCGTTAAGGTTCCGATCTATTTCCACACACATCACACAACAGGTCTCGGCCCCATGACTTACCTCAAGGCTATCGAGGCAGGTCTGGACGGTATCGATACAGCAATCTCTCCTATGGCCGGCGGTACATCACAGCCTGCTACGGAGACAATGAAGTATGCTCTCGAGCAGCTCGGCTACGAGACAGATCTTGATTCTGCCGCTCTTAAGAAGATCGCCGATCACTTCGCTCCTATCAAGGACAGATTCATCAAGGAAGGTACTCTTAATCCGAAGTCCATGGGTATCCGTACAGATATCCTCGAGTATCAGCTCCCTGGCGGTATGTTCTCCAACATGCTCAAGCAGATGACTGATATGAAGGCTCAGGACAAGTTCGAGGAAGCTCTCGCTGAGATCCCTAACGTTCGTAAGGATCTGGGTTATCCCCCGCTTGTTACTCCTATGTCCCAGCTCGTTGGTACTCAGGCAGTTAACAACGTCCTCATGGGCAAGTACAAGAACGTAACCAAGGACACAAAGGCTTACCTTAGAGGTGAGTACGGCCGTGCTCCGGGTGAAGTTAATAAGGAACTCATCTCCAAGTTCTGGAAGGATGACGAGATCATCACTTGCAGATATGCAGATACTCTCGAGCCCGCTTTCGAGAAGACAAAGGCAGAGCTCGGCGATAAGGCAAGATGCGATGAGGACGTCCTCTCCTACATCTCTTTCCCTCAGGTTGCAGAGAAGTTCTTCGAAGCACGTGAAGAGAAGGAGTCCAACACAGTTAACTACACGATCGAGAAGAAGGAGGACTGATGATGGATATTATCCGTTATGCCTCTGAGAACAATGCCGGCGAGACATTCACATTATTCAAGCCCCAGATGGGTGCAGGTGAAATGTTCATGAATGCCGGTACCGTTATGCTCGTCGTATTCGGTGTTCTCTTCCTTATGTACATCCTGATCTCCTTATCAGGCAAGGTTATTGCCGGTGTATCAGGTCATGTTATCAGCGGTTCCAAGAAGGAAGAGGCTAAGGCTGAGGTTAAGGCTGCACCAGCAGCTCCTGCCAAGGCTGAGGATCCGGGTGAGGAGTTCTCTTCCGGAACATTGAAGCTCAAGGGCTGCGATGAGAAGACAGCTGCCATGATCATGGCTATCGTTTCCGACAACACGGGAATCCCGCTGTCTGAACTCGTATTCAAGTCGATCAAGCTCGTTGACGAGAAATAAGGAGAGG
>CAMJGB010000239.1 GCA_946405115.1 uncultured Clostridia bacterium
TAAAATTCGGATCTGAAAGATGAGGTATATACCCATACCTCGTAACCCATTTTCTGAAGCGTGTTAACAAGTTCAGGAGTCCCTAATCTTAATCTCTCCTTGAAGATGAGATTAAACGGGAACAGCAATGGTGACTCAACCTTGTGGGTTGCAGGATTAACAAACAGCACCTCATCAAGATCGAAGGAAACGCGCATTACCTCAGAATTACTTTTGGCCGGCATCCTTACTGATCTCTCCTATGATATCGATAACCTTTCTGGACCACTCATCAGGTGATGCATTAAGATCGAAGCGCTTAAACTTAGCTCCGATATCACCGGTCATGAGGATCATGTCGTTATCAATGTGAAGTGTCTGCTTATACTTATCGGCGATCATCTTCTCACGTGCAACCGCACTCTCGGAATTGTTGTTCTTCCTCTTCGCAGTACCCGTGATGATACCGTCAACGTGAGCAGAATAATGTCTGAAGAATCTCTGGATGTCATCGATTGAATAGTAGTTTGCTGAATATACCCAGATATCGTATCCGTTCTTGCTCAAGTAGTAGAACAAAGCAGGAATACCGAGCTTGATCCTATTGTTGAACTTCAACACATGAGGGAAGCCCGGAACCTTCTCTACCCACTGATCATTCTTATCTCTGAAGATGACCTCATCAAGGTCGAGCGTTACTCGCTTATCGTGCTTGGAATTCTCAAGGATCTTCTTGATGTCGGAATCCTGTGCAAGGTTAACGATCTTGATCGGGACCTTCTTGATATTACATCTCATTGCAGCGGCCCATCTGTGATGGCCGTTAAGGAGCAGATAACCCTTCGGGTGAAGCTTCTCAACGATCAGTGCATCGTCAAAAGGCTCCTGGTTGTGATTTATCGCATATCTGAACTTCTGCTCGTATTCACCGATTATCTTAAAGCTTGGTCCGACGCTGTCGAACGTGAACTCGTCTTCTGCGTTAGGATGAAGATTAGTGCATGCTGCCTTTCTTACCAGCAGTCTCTCAAGAAGGCCTGCCTTAACCGGCATCGTCGTTCCCTTCTGCTTTCTTACATCTTCCTGTATCTTCTGTTCGAATTCAGTCTTCGCCATGGGAGGACCTCCTTACTTAATAAGCAAATTATAAAAATATTATAACATTTACTCCGGAGGCTATTTTTTAACAAACATAAAACCTCCGGCTTTCACCGGAGGTCGTCTGACAAACTCTACTTACTTGAAGAAGGTACTTACTCTCTGGCTTTAGTATACATATGCAATGCGAAACCAATATGAATATTTGTGAACAAATTGTAAATCCAAGGATTTTGTAACTTATTCGACATATTCGAAGACGAAATCATCGATTCTGACGTCGTCTCCTTCCTGTATTCCTGCCTCCTTCAAAGCATCGATAACGCCTTCTTTTATAAGGGCTCTCTGGAAATACTGAGCTGAGTCATAAACATCAAAATCAGTCGACTGACGAAGTCTTGATGCCCATGATCCTTCGATAACGAACATACCGTCTTCCTTGCCGATCGTAAACTTCTTCTCAGGCTCGTACTTATATACCTTACGGCTGTCCTTCTCGATCTGATCGTGGATAACCGGAGGCGGAAGCTTACTTACAAGCTCCGTTACCTTATCTGTGAGTTCCTTTACACCCTGCCTTGTGGCAGCACTGATAATAAAGATGTCCTCGTAACCTAACTTCTTTACTTCCTCTACGAAAAGCTCGATCTCCTCTTCCGTGGCATCGTCACACTTATTTGCTGCAACTACCTGCGGACGCTTCGCAAGCTCCTCGTTAAACTCAAGAAGCTCCTTGTTGATCTGCTTAAAGTCATCAACGGGATCTCTTCCGTCGTGAGCGGAGATATCAACAACGTGGATGAGAAGTCTTGTTCTCTCTACGTGTCTTAAAAAATCATGTCCTAAGCCTGCGCCCTCGTGAGCATCTTCGATAAGTCCGGGGATATCAGCAATAACGAATGACTGGTCAAAGTCCTGAACAACGCCCAAAACAGGCTCCAATGTTGTGAAAGGATAATCAGCGATCTTTGGCTTCGCTCTTGTCATTACAGAGAGAAGTGTGGACTTACCTGCATTAGGGAATCCTACGAGACCTACGTCAGCAATGAGCTTAAGCTCTACGTAAAGATTCTTCTCTTCTCCGGGACGGCCCACATGTGCGAACTGGGGAGCCTGTCTTACGGAGTTTGCAAAGTGCATATTACCGAGACCGCCCTTACCGCCTACGCAGATGATCTCTTCCTGTCCGTCTTCGGTAAAGTCAGCCAGGATCTTACCTGTATCGGCATCCTTGATAACAGTTCCTACAGGAACCGCGATCTTAAGATCCTCGCCGCCTCTTCCGTACATCTTCTTATTCATGCCTTTCGCGCCGTCGGGAGCCACGAACTTATGCTTGAATCTGAAAGACTGCAATGTAGTGAGCTTTGCAGCCGCAACAAATACAACGTCGCCGCCCTTACCGCCGTCACCGCCGTCGGGTCCGCCGTTCGTTATGTACTTCTCAGTATGGAATGAACACATTCCCGGGCCGCCGTCGCCCGCCTTCACATATATCTTCGCGTGATCAATGAACATACGTTATCTCCCTTGCTGCCGTTCTGCCGCCGCTTAATACAA
>CAMJGB010000240.1 GCA_946405115.1 uncultured Clostridia bacterium
GTATAGAGCGCATGCTTTTTGATGAACTTAACTGCAGGCTCAGGAACCTCCGAGAAATCACCGCTGTCTATGATGCCTGAAGAAGAGCACTCGATACCATCCAGTCTGAAGATCTCGACCTTGCCGCCTAAGTTCTTTTTTATGGAATCAGCCGCCTTCTCCACATCGGTATCATCGCCAGGTCTTACAGCAGCCAGTAAAGCTGCATGATTCAGGATCTCGCCCGGCTTGTACCATGTCTCGAAAGTCCCGAGTGTATCAGAACCCATGATCCAGAAGAATTCATGGTGTTCTTCAGCTTTCTTGCGCTTGATATCATTTGAGATAAGGAAATCCCTGATATAGCTGTCAGAAGTAAGTTCTTTAAGGACAACAGCCGTATAGCTTACTCCCTCTATCCCATACTCGATGTCACTTACAAAGACATTCTTAAGACCAAGTCCTTCTACGGTCTCTTTCATCATGTAATAACGGTACGGTGGTGGAAGTTTGTTCTTATAAAGCTTGAAGTTGTTTCTGACAGAAGGGATCGTGATCACACAATCGACAAATCCGCTCTTTAAAGCGGATTTGATCATTGCTATGTGACCGTTATGAACGGGATCGAATGAGCCTCCGTAGATGCCGATTCTCATTTATCAGCCGAGTGTCCTTCCTATGTCATGACGGAAGTGCATATCCTTGAAGGAGATCTTAGCAACACCTTCATATGCTCCGTCGATAGCCTCATCAAGAGTATCTGCCTCATCGTATACGCAGAGAACACGTCCGCCGCTTGTAACGAGCTTGCCGTCCTTAAGTGCTGTGCCTGCCTGGAATACGATCTTGCCGCAGGTATCGATGCCTGTGATCTCATAACCCTTGGCATAGCTCTGAGGATATCCGCCTGAAGCCATGACTACAACACAGGAGCACTTATTCTTCCACTTGAATTCAACCTGGTCAAGCTTACCGTCGATAACTGCATCGACTATATCGAGGAGACTGTTCTCTAAGAGAGGCAATACTGCCTGAGCCTCAGGATCTCCGAAACGTGCATTATACTCAACGACCTTCGGTCCTTCAGGTGTAAGCATAAGTCCGAAGTAGATGACACCCTTGAACGGTCTTCCCTCTTTCTTAAGAGCTTCGACTGTAGGTGTGATTATCTCGTTCTGGATGCGTGCCTTAAGCTCGTCAGTCATATCAGCACCGGGTGTAACAGCACCCATACCGCCGGTATTAAGACCTTCATCGTGATCATATGCTCTCTTGTGGTCTCTTGAAGATACCATCGGAACACATGTATTTCCGTCTGAGAATGCAAGAACCGTAAGCTCAGGGCCTGTCATGCATTCCTCGATA
The DNA here is from genome assembly GCA_946405115.1 of uncultured Clostridia bacterium. Taxonomy (GTDB): domain Bacteria; phylum Bacillota; class Clostridia; order Saccharofermentanales; family Saccharofermentanaceae; genus Saccharofermentans. The sequence continues at coordinate 1,345 of CAMJGB010000240.1, forward strand.
ACGATCGTGGAGCCTGCGTTACCGAACTTCTTGTCTTCCATCATGTCCTTTACGGCCTGCTTAGCCTCATCAAGGTTCTGGGCAATGATAACGCCCTTACCTAATGCAAGACCGTCACACTTGATAACGATAGGCATAGGCTGAGTCTCAAGGTAATCAAGTGCCTTCTGTTCGTCTTCAAAGATCTCATACTTTGCAGTAGGGATCTGATACTTCTTCATGAGCTGCTTTGAGAATGCCTTGGAGCCTTCAATGATCGCTGCATTTGCCTTAGGGCCGAAGGTTCTGAGGCCTGCTTCTTCCATTCTGTCGACCATACCAAGAGCGAGCGGATCATCAGGAGCTACGAAAACGAGATCGAACTGCTCTTTTTTAGCGAACTCGACCATAGAATCGAGATCAGTAGCCTTAATATCAACGCAAGTGGCGATTGAAGCGATACCGCCGTTACCGGGCGCACAGTAAAGCTCCGTTACCCTGGGATCCTGCTTGAGCTTCCAGCAGATAACATGCTCTCTTCCGCCGCCGCCTACTACGAGTACCTTCATTTATAATTCCTCCGAATCTGTTTTCGATTATTTAAGATAGTGCATCCAGAACTTGGCACCGGATTCACTTACAAGCTTTTCAATATCCTTATGCTTGATTCCCTTAACGAGGATAGCCTCATCAGAAAGGACTTCACACTCGAAGCCTTCTGCTGCGCCTATGACCTTGGCAGGAACATCAGCTCTTACGACGATATCAGCTGCGATCTCATCATAAGGAGTGATCTTAACACTCTCAGAGGTCCATGCCCTGTTCTCTGTGGGATTGCCCATTGCAGCCTCGAGAATATCACCGCAGACAGCAGAAGCCGTAGGAAGCGTACCTGCTCCCTGACCATAGAACATAGCCTGGCCCAAGCTGTTGCCGTCAACCATGATCGCGTTGAAAACACCGCCGACATTAAACAGGAGATTGCTCTTATCTACCAGTGTGGGAGCGACATAAACAACAGGAAGATCATCAGCTTCATAAAGAGCGATGAGCTTGATGTCACAGCCGATGGATGCAGCAAACTGCATGTCGTCTGTGGTTATTTTCGAGATGCCTTCTGCAGAGATCGATTCAGGTGCGATATAGTCACCATCATTTGCGATCGTAGAGAGGATAGAGATCTTTCTCTGTGCATCGATACCATCGATGTCAGCGGAAGGGTTGGCTTCTGCAAAGCCGTTAGCCTGAGCCTGCTTCAATGCAGTATCGAAGTCGATACCCTCATCCTTCATC
>CAMJGB010000241.1 GCA_946405115.1 uncultured Clostridia bacterium
TGATATAATTGAGGGATTAAATGTTTATTCTTTGTTATCCGAGGTATATATATGGCGGACCAGGATGCAATTTTTAAGAAGATATCAGAAGCGCTGCTGGTAGATTATTCCAGCGTTTACTACGTTAATGCCGTGACCAATGAGTATTATTGGTACTCTGCGAATCCGGAATTCCATTCGTTGAGCCTTGAACCTGCCGGCGAAGATTTCTTTAAGAACTTAGTACGTGATTGTCAGAAGGTTATCTACGAAGAGGATCTTCACATCTTCCTTGAGGACATGAAGAAGGAGAATCTTCTTAGTGCCGTGAAGAAGGGAAGCATGAAGAGCATCGAGTATCGTCTGATGATAAACGGTGTTCCTACCTGGCATGCGTTAAGGATGATAAGAGGACTGGATGAGGATTCAGATTATTTTATTCTCGGAGTAATCAATATCGATAAGGAGTACCGCCATAAGCTGCAGGAGGAAGAGACAGCTCGTCAGAAAGAGGTCTATAACCATGTAGCCTCAAGCCTTGCGGGACATTACGATACGATCTATTACGTTGACATCGAGACAAGTACTTACATAGAGATCTCATCAACGGATGAGTATAAAAAGCTCAACGTCCCTGCAACGGGAAGAGACTTCTTTGCCGAGAGCAGAAGAAGCATCCGTAAGTATGTGCATCCTGAAGATCAGGAGAATGTAATCAAAATCCATTACAAGGATGCGATGCTTAATAACCTTAAGTACAGGAATGCGTTCTCCGTGGTTTACAGACTCGTTGTTAACGATGAGGTCCGTCACATAAGGCATTCCGAGATCATGGCAAGTGACCATAAGCACATTATCGTGTGCATCGAGAATATTGATGAAGAAGTCAAGGCCGATCTCGAGCTTAAGGAGACCAAGAAAAAGAGTCTTACTTATACGCAGATCGCCGAGAGCCTCGCATCTCACTATGACCTTATCTACTATGTTGACATTAACTCTGAATATTATGTGGAATATTCAACACATAAGATATACGGAGAACTCGAGATTCAGGAAGAAGGCGGAGACTTCTTCAAGACGGCTGAGAAGAATGCCAATAAGATAATCCACAAGGAAGACAGAGAACGCATAAAGCTGTTCCTCGACAAAGACAATATAATCTCCAAGCTGGAGGATAACAGGCAGCTGGTAGAAGATTACCGCATGGTCATTGGCGGCGGTGAACCCCAGTTTACAAGAATGATGATCAGCTGGTCTTCTGATAAGACACATCTCATCATCTGTATCGAGAACAGAGAAGAGTACGTTAAGAAAGAGCAGGAGCACATTAAGGCTCTTAATCTGGCGAACGATATGGCCCGCCGCGACAGCCTTACAAGCACCAGAAACAAGACTGCTTATCACGAGTTTGAGCAGGATCTGCAAAAGCAGATTGATGAAGGCGCAGCGGAGCCTTTCGGTATTCTCGTTTGCGACCTTAACGAGCTGAAGCTTATTAACGATACGCAGGGCCATAAGGCAGGCGACGATTACATTAAGAATGCCTGCAAGCTTATCTGCAGAACCTTTGCACACTGCCCCGTATTCCGTGTCGGCGGAGACGAGTTCGTCGTAGTGATGAGGGGACAGGACTATGTGGAGAAGGATAACCTTATCTCTCTTTTCTCGAGAAAGATAGAGGAGAACATAAGGATAGGTCAGGGCCCGATCATAGCATCAGGTCTTGCGGTTTTTAACTCCGAAGATAAGACCGTTGAGGATGTATTCAAGCGCGCCGACGGACGCATGTATCAGGAGAAGGCACGCCTTAAGGAGATGAGACTTCTTCTCGACAGCTACTCCATGAAGGAACATGCTTCAGTAAAGGTTATCTCCGACGACAGAAGGAAGTTGCTCGACACTCTCTATCAGTCTTATGAGGTAGTATCCGATGGCTCGTATGTTTACCTATGCGACATGAAGTACGACTTCTCACGCTGGTCGAAAAGCGCAGTTGATGCTTACGAGCTTCCTTCCGAGTACATGTACGGTGCAGGCGACATCTGGGAGAACTATATCCATCCCGATGACAGGGAAGCATACCATAACGGCTTGGGTGAGATCTTCAAGGGGAATACTTCCGGACACGACATGCAGTACAGAGTCAGAAGGCCGGACGGCGAGTACGATGTATGTACCTGCAGAGGCGTTGTCATAAGGGATCTTTTCGGTGAGCCGGATTACTTTGTAGGTACCATCAGAATTCACGGTTCCCATGATCACATCGATGCACTTACGGGTCTTCGTAATCAGTACGGATTCTTCGAGGACCTCAACAGCTGCATAAAGAGACAGGCAGCAGTAAACGTGCTTGTTGTCGGTATCAGTAAGTTCTCCGAGATAAACGAGGTGTACGGTTACCACTTCGGAAACCGCGTTCTTCAGCTTTATTCGAGGAAGATCTACGATGATACAAGAAACCTCGGAACCTGCTACAGAATAGACGGAACCAAGTTCGCCATTATAAGCCACGAGCTTACAGTCGATGAGATCAAAGACGGCTACAAGGAATTCAGAAATTATTTCCGTGAGAGATTCTACGTCGGCGATAAGAAGATCATGCTTGAGGTAAACTGCGGTGCACTTCAG
>CAMJGB010000242.1 GCA_946405115.1 uncultured Clostridia bacterium
GTTATCTTGATGTCTTTAAGGGCTGTAATGTTACCGATGGTACAGTGGGTTCCTACGGTGCGCTTCCCATAGCAAGTACTCTGGCATGGGGCCTGGGTTACTTCGGTATGCCTCATATCATTCTCCGATTCATGGCTGTAGAGGATGAGAACAAGCTTCACATCTCAAGGAGAGTAGGTTCCATCTGGGTAGTTATCTCCATGAGCGTTGCTATCCTCATCGGTGTATGCGGCTATACTCTCATGAAGAACGGTGTCGTTCCTGCTTATGAGACGACATCCGATTCCGAGCGTATCATCATCGATATCGCTTCCAAGGTTGCTTCTTACGGTGTACTTCCTGCTATCGTGGGCGGTATCATTCTCGCAGGCATCCTTGCATCCGCGATGTCCACATCCGATTCACAGCTTCTTGCTGCTACATCTTCGGTAACTCAGAACATCGTTCAGGAGTTCTTCGGAGTTAAGCTGAGTACAAAGACATCCATTTGGGTTGCAAGAGTAATGGTTCTTGTCATCTCAGGTATCGCTGTATTCCTTGCCATGAATCCTGATTCTTCCGTATTCAGGATCGTATCATTCGCTTGGGCAGGCTTCGGTGCCACATTCGGTCCCGCTATCCTTTTCGCTTTGTTCTGGAAGCGTGCCAACAAGTGGGGTATCTTAAGCGGCATGATCGGCGGCGGTGCTCTGATCTTCATCTGGAAGTTTATTGTCAGAGTTCAGTTCGCAGGAACATGGCTTGATATCTATGAGCTTCTGCCTTCGTTCATCTTTAACGTAATCCTTGTTATTCTCGTGTCACTTGCTACTAAGGCTCCTGACAGCAAGATTACTGATGAATTTGATGCTGTAGTAGGTACAGTTAAGAAGTAAGACTTTATAATAACTACATAAAGTGAATTAAATAACGGCGGGTTTCAAATAAGAAATCCGCCGTTTATTCCTATTATCTGTCCTGTGATGAAAGAAGATCTTTCAGTCGACAGGTCATATATGACACTTGCTACATCCTGCGGGCTACCGAGCCTTTGAAGCGGCGTGTCGTAGATTAGACTTTTCTTATCTTCGTCAGAAAATGACTTCATCATATCGGTATCTATGACACCCGGCGAGACTGCATTGACGCGGATGCCTGAAGGCCCGAGCTCTTTGGCTATGGATTTAACATAAGCATCCATAGCTCCCTTGGAAGCGGAATAGAGAGATTCGCATGAAGCGCCTGTCTGACCCCACATAGAGGAAACAGCTGTTATTACACCTTTCTTGGCAGAGACCATTGAAGGGATAACTTCATTGCACACGGCAAAGAATCCGCCGAAATTTGTATTCATGATATTAAGGTAATCGTCATAGGAAAAGTCAGTGGAAAGACCAGTAAGACTTATTCCGGCGCAATATATGAGGATGTCTACGTTTCCATACTTATCTACAGCATCTTTAACACCGGCTTTAACTTCGTCAGTGTTGGTGACATCCGCTTTGATTCCATGTCCCATAGGACCCGGGGCGTGTCTATAGAAATAACTGACTTCATAGCCGTTATTCTCGAACAACTCTACGGTTGCTGCTCCGATTCCTCGTGAGCCTCCTGCTATAAGTACGTGTGACATACGAAAAGAATATAATAGTTGAAGCGATAATGCAAAAATATTAAAATTGTCGCGTTAAGAAGAGAGGTATTTCTTATGTCAGATAATGAAGAGAAGATACAGGATCTTGAGGACAAGTCTCTCGAAGGACTTGTTGAAGATGCTGAGGATAAAGAAGAATACGAACGCGCCATGTCGGCTTTGAATAAGTCGAAGGGCGAGCGCGTTAAGAAGATAGTAGAAGAGAAGAAGGCAAAGAAGAAGAAGGAGAAGGAAGCTCAGGCTAAGACTTCTTCAAAGGCTTCCGGTAAGCCTTCATTCATCGACAGATGTAAGAAGGATCCCGTTATTCCTGCTTGCATTCTTTTCCTTGTACTTGCATGCGCATTTGTAGTGATTAAGTTCGTTGTACCTTTGTTCTCGGTAACATCTCTCGGTGTAACTGTTGATGAGTACAGAACCAGATATGAGGCAACAGGTATCTATAACTCTACATTGCTTCCTTACAACTTTGCTATTCCGGAAGTAACTTATCAGGAGGGTCAGACTGTATCTTTCACTGGTGCAGAGGCGGCTGCCAATGAGAATACCGACAGACTTCTTTATTTCTATGCACCTATTGCAAATACGGCTACTGATTTTCCTACAGCAATTCAGGGAAGTGTCAGAAAGACTGATAATGAGATAACAGCTTTAAGAGTCATGGCTGTCTTCAGATCAGAGTATCTTAACGACAGTAATTACATTAATTTCCTTGTTCTTTACTTCGGAAGTTATCTGCAGGCATTTACACCCGGTGTATCCGATCATGATGCTCAGACACTTGTATACGATGCGATCAATCAGATGACCACAGGACAGTTCGTTACAAGACAGGAATTGGCTTACCGAGTATCGGTTGTTTCGTCTGAAGGTGTTAATTACATCGCATTCGATGTTATGCCTTCGTCAAATCTCGAGTCTTAATCAGGATAGATAATCAAAAACA
>CAMJGB010000243.1 GCA_946405115.1 uncultured Clostridia bacterium
CATGAAACCAGCTGAAGGAATCGTAAGGAACAAAGCGCTCTTAAGTCTTGAAGCAAGAAGATCCGATGCTCCCTTATAGTCTTTCTTGCTGAAGTGTGCTGCAAGAGAAGGAAGCATGACGTTACCAATAGCTACCGCGAATATTCCGTAAGGAAGCTGCCATGTAGTGGATGCATTTCGGAGTGCGTAAACGTTACCGTCGTCAGGAAGCTTCATGGCAAAGTAGTTAAGGATAAGCATATTAAGCTGAATTACCGAAGCCGATATAAGTATAGGAAGAGCTCTCTTTACAAGTGCGTGGAAGTCCTTATCCATCGGAGCCCAGATAAACTTAAATGCAAAGAGCTTATCACGTCCTACAATAGCCTGATAGAAGAAGTAAACAGCGGCAGCAAGCATGATGCCGAATGTTGTTCTCATAAGCTGTGATCGGCTGTTGCCTGCAAAGAAAATAATCGCAAGCAATACACAGACGTTATAGATAGTGGGGCCGAATGATGTGGAACCGAATCTCTTATATGCATTAAGGATACCTATGCAAAGAGCTGCGAGCATCATGAATATGATCTGAGGGAAAAGCCACTTGGATGCTGATGCTGCAAGGCTTACCGTCATCTCATTATGGTCGGAACTTCCGAAGATGCTATAAAGCTGCTGGGAGAAAACAACTCCCAAAGTACATACGATGACAAGAAGCATCGCGAAGAATGAGATAAAGATACTTACAGCCCTAATGCCCTTCTTCTCTTCCCCTGCAGCAATTGCTGCAGACAATGAAGGTGTGATGGCAGACTGAATTGAGCCGCCGATCAGAAGGTTATAAACAAGGTCAGGGATTGAGAATGCAAGCGTAAAACTGTCACGATAAACAGGCTCACTGAACTTAATTCCTACGAAGATATCTCTTAAGAAACCGGAGCCTTTGGACAAAACAAGACCGACCATAACAAGTATGGTCGATACAATGATGCTGTTGCCGACTAATCTCTTCTCCCCAGATTTCTTAATGCTCATAATTCTGAAGCCCTGCCATATGCCAATTCATATGCAAAGTCCCTTGTAGAGGTTCTTATATTATCACGAGATCCGGTAAAAAGCTTGGCAATTGCACCTGAACCGTTCTTATCAGCATATCCTACATAAACTGTACCGCAGGGAGTTCCGTCGAATCCGTCTCCCGGACCAGCATAACCTGTAACTGAAATTGCAACATCGGCTCCGGACAGTCTTAAAGCTCCCAAAGCCATATTCACAGCACAATCATAAGATACTGCCGTCTTGGTCTTAATTACCTCGGAAGGAACCCCTAATACATTAATCTTAAACTCGTCAGAATAAGAAACGATGCTTCCTTCAAAAACGTCAGAAGCACCGGGAACATCAACAACTCCGCTTGCGATCATGCCGCCGGTAAGGCTCTCGGCAAATGAACACTTGAGTCCTTTTGAACGAAGAAGATCTATAAGTTCAGCAGCCTTAACGGAACTCATCAGTTATTGTCACCCTTGGCCTTGATCTCAAGCCATTCTGTCTCGGTAATAAGGACTTTTCTCGGCTTACTTCCCTCGAACGGTCCTACAATGCCTCTTTGCTCCATGACATCGATCAGACGGCCGGCTCTTGCATATCCTACACCGAGTCTTCTCTGAATAATGGATACACTTGCATTCTTAGCCTGAAGCACAGTCTCTACGGCTGCTGTAAAAAGCTCGTCTTCGGAATCACCGTTAACGGAACTGTCAGCAACACCTTCTGTCTTGCCTGTACCCTCTCCGCTCGCGATTCTCTTGATAGTGTCGTTAATATCCTGATCGTAAAGCGCACCGTAACGCTGCTTTAAGTAATCTACGCAAGACTGAACCTCACCGTCAGATACGAATGCACCCTGTCCTCTTACAGGCTTCGGAGCACTTAAAGGACTGTAGAGCATATCACCTCTTCCGAGGAGCTTCTCAGCACCGTATGAATCAAGAATAGTTCTGCTGTCGACACCTGATGCTACTGCGAAAGCGATTCTCGAAGGAACGTTACTCTTAATTACACCTGTAATAACATCAACTGAAGGTCTCTGTGTAGCAAGGATCATATGCATTCCGCACGCTCTTGCCATCGCTGCAAGTCTTCCGATCTGCGTCTCGACTTCGTTCTTTGCAACTGCCATGAGGTCAGCAAGCTCATCGATGATAATAAGTATCAACGGCAGCGGAGTCTCGTCTTCATCAAGGCACATATTGTAGCCGGCGATATCTCTTACTTCCTTCTCAGCGAAAAGCTTATATCTTCTTTCCATCTCGGATACTGCCCACTTAAGAGCACCTGTAGCAAGCTTCATGTCACTTACGACAGGCATAAGAAGATGAGGAATTCCGTTATAAACGTTAAGCTCAACGACCTTAGGATCGATAAGGATCATCTTAACGTCTCTAGGAGATGCCTTACAAAGAATGCTTATAAGGATTGAATTGATACATACAGACTTACCTGAACCTGTAGCACCTGCAATGAGAAGGTGCGGCATCTTCGCAAGATCGCAGTAAACGGGCTTACCCGG